>CAIQGU010000498.1 GCA_903871435.1 uncultured Burkholderiales bacterium
TACAGGATGCCGGGCTCGGCGCCACTCTGCTCAATCCAACACCAGCGGCGGTTGAGTTTGTCGGTGTCAATGCCGCCGCCCGGGCGCAAGCGGTTGAGGCGATGCTCAACGCGGGCAATTTCTCCCTTGGGCGCATGGTGATTGCGCAGTCGGCCATGCTCAACCAGATCGCCAAGGACGCCGGTGCGGAGGGATGGGCAGGGGGCGCTAGCGCGGATGAGCCTGTCTCCTTGCAACTCACGCAAGCCGGTGCGGCGGATTCGGCACGGCGCTTGGCGACGAAAGACCCCGCCTATGACGATGCCATGCAAAGGGGCGACAAACTGCTGGGCGCCCTGCGAGGCCAGTTGCCACAGGCGGGGACGGCGGCGTCGGTCACATCCGTGGGACAGCTGTACGACCTGCTGGGGAGATCCGTGCTCTTTACTGCAGGTAAGCGGCTGTCGCACGACACAGCCGCCCGCCTGACCTTGGGCGGCCTGTGCCAGCAGGTCGGCGACTACGCCTGCAGCGGCGCCATGGCGCCGCTGGTTGAGGCCTCGACAAAATTGCGGGTGGTCGATGCCGACCGCTACAACAGTTCCAGCTGGACCACGTGGCTGCATCAGCCCATCACCACTACTTTGCTCACGCTCACGTCGATGATGCTGGCTACGCTTTCTTCCCTGGTGGTATCCGTGCTGCCCTTTGCGCTGGGCGTCGCCAAGTCGATGGCAATCCTGATCTCCGTCATCGGCACCTGGATGCTCCTTTGGCCTGGCCGGGCGCGTATTGCGCTTTCCTGGATGGTGGGTCCCATATCCTTCGTCAGCCTGTGGAGCGTGCTCTTCAACATCTGGTCGGATATCGAGCCAGCGCTCACGCAAATTGCCATAGCCGTCAGCGACAGCGAGAGTGGCTCTTTTTCAGCGCGACGCCTCATGTCGATAGCCATTTCCCTGGGTTACATGGGGCTCCCTTCCCTGGCATTGGGCGTGGTGTACGGCGAATCCGGCAGAGCGCTGTATCACGCCAGTGCGCGGCTCGAAAACGCTCTGCTCATGGCTTGGCACACGCGCGGATCCATTGCCGCATTCGGGCGGCGCTGGATCGTCAACTCGCCCATGGTACGGCGCTGGAATCAGCGCGCTTATCGGGCCATCGGCATGGGATCGCTACGCTCATCGGCTGCGAAATCGGGAAGCGCTACCCGACCCCGTGCAGCGCGCAGCGGCACTCGCGCGACTGTCGCAAAGCAACGAAAGTCTGCGGCGCCTTCTGCCGGATCGCGGCCGGCAACGTCGTCGGCTCCCGTTCCGTCGACGCCCGATATGTTCGGTAATGGCGAGTCGGGAGATGCGCCGGTGCCGCGGCCATCGTCCTCGCGCCGGAAATAGGCGCCAGGAAAAGGGTCATTTAAGCGGCGCCCGGACTTCGCCCACCGACAGGCAGAAAGCCGCCGGCGACGTGATCCCAGGCAACGCTTCCGGGAGCATTGATGGGCATTGGCCACATTGACTGGTAACCGGATAACAGTTAATATAAGTTATGGCGATTCAATCCTTTCTGTGCGCTGAGACCGAATCATTTTTTACGGCTGGAAAGTGCGCCAGATTTGCCAACATAAAGAAAGTAGCCGAGCGTAAGCTGGCTCAACTGGATGCGGCACCGTCGTTGAATTTCATGAAGGCGCCCCCTGGCAACGATCTGAAGGAGTACGGCGGGGCTTGGCATGTGCGGATAAATGATCAATGGAGATTGACGTTCAAGTGGGGCCCGAGTGGCCCCTATGACGTTCTGATCGAAGATCCGCATTGAGTGCGTCTTTCGCCCAAACCACCACGCGGCAACGGAGTACAGCATGTTTAAAAACGGTATGCGCCCCGTCCATCCCGGCGAGATTTTGCTGGAGGACTACA
>CAIQGU010000499.1 GCA_903871435.1 uncultured Burkholderiales bacterium
GTCTATAGACAGCATCCATGAAGAATCCACGGGAACGTTCCATGTCCATTGCATTACCCGATACCACCGCCCATTCGGTGCTCGAACACGCCCGCAGCCAGGCTCACGCGGCAGATCTACCCTATGCCGGCAGTGTTCCGCCACTCGAGGCCTGGGCCCTGGTCCAGACCGGCGCCGCGGTCCTCGTCGATGTGCGGTCCGCTGAGGAGCGCAAGTTCGTCGGTCATGTGCCCGGCAGCCTGCACGTCGCCTGGGCTACCGGAACCGCGCTCACCCGCAATCCGCGCTTCGTGCGCGAACTCGAGGCCAAGACCGGCAAGGACCCGGTGATCCTCTTGCTGTGCCGCAGCGGCAAGCGCTCGGCGCTCGCGGCCGAGGCTGCAGCCAAGGCCGGATTCGGCAGCGTCTTCAATGTCAGCGAGGGTTTCGAGGGTGAAATCGATGCGGCTGGCCATCGCGGTACGGCTGACGGCTGGCGCTTTCGCGGCCTGCCCTGGATCCAGGATTGATGTTCTTTCGGGCCCCGCGGTGTCATCGCGACAGGCGGGTTCGGTGACCGCGCGGACCCTTGTCCCGGTGGTCAGCCCCCGCGAGGGAGCCGCCCGCATAGGCGAGCAGTTCGGCAAGGTCGTGCGCGATCTGCGCGACAAGCGTGGCTGGTCGCAGGAGCAACTCGCCGCCCGGGCGGAACTCAATCGTTCCTACATGGGGGAGATTGAACGGGCCTGTGTCATGCCCTCGTTGGCAACAGCGGCCAAGCTGGCGCTGGCGCTGGAGGTTCCGCTGTCGCGTCTCATCCACTGGTGCGAAGAGCCGGGTCCGCGCCAGAAAAACTCCCAATGACCGGCAGTAGGGGCCGTGATGTACCGCGGTGACGTTCCGCGGTGACGGAGACTGGGCGCTTTGGTGGCTTTAGACAGTTGAGCGTGAACCTGAATACCAGCAAAATTGCTTGATCTATTTACGAATAAGCTAAATCGTTTTCGGAATAAAGGGAGTTATTCATGGCCGACAAGCAGTCCGTGCAACTGGCGCTCGGCGACAACGCCGCCCGCCAGCTTGCCAACGCCACCAAGACAGCGCCCACGCTGTCGACCATCAGCCCGCGCTGGCTCACGCACCTGCTGCAGTGGGTGCCGGTCGAGGCCGGTATTTACCGGCTCAACACGGTCAAGAACCCGCAGGACGTGCAGGTGCTCTGCGCCAAGCGCGATGAATCGGAACTGCCCACCACCTTCGTCGATTACGAAGAGCAGCCCCGCGAATACTTCCTCAACTCGGTGAGCACGGTCCTCGATGTTCACACCCGCGTCTCCGATCTTTATAGCAGCCCGCACGACCAGATCAAGGAGCAACTGCGGCTCACGATCGAGACCATCAAGGAAAAACAGGAAAGCGAACTGATCAACAACCCGGACTACGGCCTGCTCGCCAATGCCGCGCCGGAACAGATCATCTATCCGCTCACGGGGGCGCCCACGCCCGACGATCTCGATGAACTGCTGACCAAGGTCTGGAAGGAACCGGCATTCTTCCTCCTGCACCCGCAGACCATCGCCGCCTTTGGCCGTGAGTGCACGCGCCGCGGCGTGCCGCCACCCACCGTGAGCCTGTTCGGATCGCAGTTCCTCACGTGGCGCGGGCTGCCGCTCATTCCGTCCGACAAGGTTCCCGTGGCCGACGGCAAGAGCAAGATACTGCTGCTGCGCGTGGGCGATCGCCGGCAGGGCGTCGTGGGCCTGTACCAGCCCGGCCTGCCGGGCGAGCAGGCCCCGGGTCTGTCCGTACGTTTCATGGGCATCAATCGCAACGCGATTGCTTCGTACCTGATCTCGCTGTACTGCTCGCTCGCCGTGCAGACCCCGGACGCACTGGCGGTGCTTGAAGACGTGGAGATCGGCAAGTACCACGATTACCCTGACACCTACAAGTGAGCTGCACGTAATGGCTGTGCCTGATCCTGCCGCGGTGCCGCTGCCTGCCGGCCTGCCCGACCCCGCCATGCTGGCACGACTGGCCGGCGAGTTCTTTGCCGCACTGCCCGGCAGTGCGGGTGGCGTGCCGGTACCGGTCAATCCGCATCCGGGCGGCGTGGCCCTGCCGCCGGGCGTCAGCGGTCCGGCGACGCCCGCCGCTGTTCCCCTGGGTGCCTTGCCGCCCGGGGCCAACCTCTTGCCGACGTCCCCGCAGGCTCCCGCCAATGGCCTTGCCGCCACTCCGGCGCTATTGCCGCAAGCCCAGGCGGGTAATGGCCTGCCCGATAGCGTCGTAACCGCCGTCCCGGCGCTCGACAGCCGCGGCGGTGGGCACGCGCTGGGCGTGCCGCAGGCCGTGGGTACGGGACTGTCCTCACCTGCGTTGGCTGCGCCGGTTACGGATGTGGTGCAGGCGCCCCAATCGACCGCTCCAGGGGTGGCGTCTTTCTACTTCATCGATGTACCGGGAGCCGCGAGCTTCGGTGTTCCGGTAGCCGCGGCACCTGGCGCGCAAACGCCTGCTAGCGGCAGCTTGGCTGCGGCGCCCGCTCAGCCAGCCGCCCTGCCCGCCGACGACCGGATCCACGCGCTGTCTTTCGCACTGCCGGGTGCCGATGCGCTGCGCGCCCTGCAGTTCGGTAACGGCCGTGCGGCGCCACCCATGGGGGCACCGGGTGCGCCCGGGAATTTCTATTTCCTGTCGACCCCCGACGCCAGTTCCAACACGGTTCCTGTGGCGCGCCAGGGAGCCCACCCGCCGTTCGACGTCCACGCCATCCGCCGCGATTTCCCCATCCTGGCGGAACGTGTCAATGGCCGACCCCTGGTGTGGTTCGACAACGCAGCCACCACGCAAAAACCGCAGTCCGTGATCGACCGGCTGGCCTATTTCTACGAACACGAGAACTCCAATATCCACCGCGCGGCCCACGAACTGGCGGCGCGCGCCACCGATGCCTACGAAGATGCGCGCGAGACCGTGCGCCGCTTTCTGGGGGCATCGTCGACAGAAGAGATCATCTTCGTCCGCGGTACCACCGAAGCCATCAACCTGGTGGCCAAGAGCTGGGGTGCGCGCAACATCGGCCCCGGCGACGAAATCATCGTCTCGCATCTGGAGCATCACGCCAACATCGTTCCCTGGCAGCAATTGGCCGCCGAGAAGGGTGCCAAGCTGCGGGTGATTCCAGTGGACGATTCCGGCCAGGTGCTGCTCGAGGAATACCAGCGCCTGCTCAACGACCGCACCAAGCTGGTATCGGTAACCCAGGTATCCAATGCCCTGGGAACCGTAGTGCCGGTCAAGCAGATCGTCGACCTCGCGCACCGCGCTGGCGCCCGCGCGCTGGTCGACGGTGCGCAATCCGTATCGCATATGCGCGTCGACATGCAGCAACTCGATGCCGACTTATTCGTCTTCTCGGGCCACAAGATTTTCGGCCCCACGGGCATCGGCGTGCTGTACGGCAAGCGCGACGTGCTCCAGGACATGCCGCCCTGGCAAGGTGGCGGCAACATGATCGCTGACGTCACATTCGAGCACACGGTCTACCAGGATCCGCCAGCGCGCTTCGAGGCCGGCACCGGCAACATCGCCGATGCCGTCGGCCTGGGCGCGGCTCTCGAATTCGTCGAGCGCATCGGCCAGGAAAACATCGCGCGCTACGAGCATGGCCTGCTCGACTATGCAACCCACCATATGCGGCCCATCCCGGGCGTGCGCCTTATCGGCACGGCGCGCGACAAGGCCAGCGTGCTCTCCTTCGTCCTGGAGGGCCACACCACCGAAGAAGTGGGCAAGGCGCTCAATGCCGAAGGTATCGCCGTGCGCACCGGCCACCATTGTGCCCAGCCCATCCTGCGCCGCTTTGGCCTGGAAACAACCGTGCGCCCGTCGCTGGCGTTCTACAACACCTGCGAAGAAATCGACCGCATGGTGGCGGTGGTGCGCCAGCTCTCCGGGAAGCGGCGCTAGGCGTTGTGCAGCGGGCCATCGCGGCGAGATCTTGCCGCGTTGTGCATATCCTCACCCAGGATTATTCGTAATCGGTAATTTCGATTGAAGGTTGAATCCTCGATTCGGCTGTGGGCGCAAGCCCTAATGCGAAAAACGCATTTGCTGGTCTGGTTTTCTTCCTTTGTTGACCGCACCCGACTTCATATACTCGACTCGCGAATATCTGCATGTTTCGGGAAGGTAAGACCTCTATGCGTGTCACTTCAAGTCCAATGGCCCTGGGCCAATTTCGTCGTCTGGCGCGACTCGCGTCTGCCCTTCCGGCCATGCTCTGCCTGGCGCTGGGTGCCGCCGCGGCTTGCGCCAAGGAAATCACGATACTCAATGTGTCCTATGACCCGACCCGCGAGTTGTATGTCGATTACGACAAGGCGTTTGCCAAATACTGGCAGGCAAAGACGGGTGATAGCGTCACCGTGCAGCAATCTCATGGTGGCTCCGGCAAGCAGGCGCGGTCGGTCATCGATGGCCTCGAGGCTGATGTCGTTACCCTGGCGCTGGCCTACGACATCGACTCCATAGCCGACAAGGCCCGGCTGCTGCCGGCCGATTGGCAAAAACGCCTGCCGCACAACAGTTCACCGTATACCTCGACCATCGTGTTCCTGGTGCGCAAAGGCAACCCCAAGGGCATCAAGGACTGGGCCGATCTCATCAAGCCTGGCGTCGCCGTGATCACGCCCAATCCCAAGACCTCGGGCGGTGCCCGCTGGAATTACCTGGCCGCTTGGGGTTATGCGCTCAAGAACGGTGGGTCGGAATCGGCCGCGCGCGATTTCGTCACCAAGCTCTATGCCAATGTGCCGGTACTCGACAGCGGCGCCCGCGGCGCCACCACGACGTTCGTCGAGCGCGGTGTCGGCGATGTGCTGCTGGCCTGGGAGAACGAAGCACTGCTCGCCCTCAAGGAACTCGGCCCCGACAAGTTCGAACTCGTGGCACCCTCGATTTCCATACTGGCAGAACCCCCCGTAGCGATCGTGGACAAGGTTGTGGACAAGCGCGGCACGCGGGCAGTTGCGCAAGCGTATGTGGAATACCTGTACTCGCCGGAAGGCCAGGACATCGCCGGCCGCAATTACTATCGCCCCATCGACCCCAAGGTAGCAGCCCGCTTTGCCAGCCAGTTTCCCAAGACAGCGCTATTCACGATTGACGACGTATTCGGCGGCTGGACCAAGGCCCAGGCAACGCATTTTGCCGATGGCGGAACCTTCGATCAGATCTACACCAAGAAATAGCCGGGGCGGCTTTTCCGTGCTTCGGTCCTGGGGTACTGCATTGCTGCGCGGTTCCGTGTTTGCCGCCGGCTGTCTGCTCGCGTACCTTCCGTGCGCCAGTGCGGCGCCGGAACCCGGAAGTGTCACCCTGCTCAACGTGAGCTATGACGTTTCGCGGGAATTCTATCGGGACTACAACGCGGCTTTCATTGCCCACTGGAAGGCGCTCGCGGGACAGACGCTCGCCGTCAATCAGTCGCACGGCGGTTCAAGCCGGCAGGTGCAGAGCGTTCTTGAAGGGCTAGAGGCCGACGTCGTCACCATGAACCAGGCCAACGACATCGACCGGCTCGCGAGCCAGGGTCACCTGCTTCCTGCCGACTGGGCGAGCCATTTCCCCGATGGCAGCGCGCCCACGACGTCCCTGTCCGTAATCCTGGTGCGCAAGGGTAATCCCCGGCAGATTCACGACTGGGCCGACCTGGGTCGGCCGGGAATTGCGGTGCTGATCCCCAATCCCAAGACCTCCGGCAATGGCCGCTATGCCTACCTGGCCGCCTGGGGCGCTGCACGGCGCAGCGGCGTGGCCGAATCGGCCATACCGGCAGCCATTGCTCGCATCATCGCCAACGTGCCGGTGTTCGACGGTGGCGGGCGCGCCGCCACCACCACCTTTGCCCAGCGCCAGATTGGCGACGCGCTGGTGACCTTCGAGAGCGAAGTACCCCTGATTCTGGGCGAGTTCGGCGACCATTTCGAGGTGGTCTACCCGCCCTGGACGGTGCTGGCCGAGAACCCCGTGGCCGTCGTTGAAACGGTTGCACGGCGCCACGGCACCGTGCTGCCGGCTGCTGCCTACCTGCGCTACCTCTGGTCCGATGAAGGTCAGGAGATCGCCGCCCGGCATCATCTGCGGCCGCGCACCGCCACGGTCCTGGCACGCCATAAGGGCGAGTTCCCCGCGGTTCGCACCTTTACGGTCGAGGAAATGTTCGGTGGGTGGAAGCAGGCCCAGCGCGAACATTTCGACGACGGCGCGCGTTACGACCAGATCGTCACTGCTGCCGGCGTGCCGAAGTAGGAACTCGCACGTGCTGCTGTCCCGCGCGCTCCTCAAACGCCACAGCGTACTTCCCGGCTTTGACCTGGCGCTGGGCTTCACGCTGCTGTACCTGGGGTTCATCGTCCTGGTTCCGCTGTCGGCCGCGTTCCTCAAAACGTTCACCATGACCTGGCCGGCATTCTGGGATGCCGTTACGTCGCCACGGGTGCTGGCGTCCTACCGCCTGACCTTCGGAGCTTCGCTGGCAGCAGCGCTGCTCAACGGTGTTTTCGGGCTGATCGTCGCCTGGGTACTGGTGCGCTACCAGTTTCCGTTCAAGCGCATCATCGACGCGCTGGTTGATCTGCCCTTTGCGCTGCCTACGGCCGTTGCCGGCATCGCGTTGACATCGCTATACGCGCAAAACGGCTGGATCGGCCAGTGGTTGCCGTTCAAGGTCAGTTTCACGCCGCTGGGGGTGTTCGTGGCGCTGACCTTCATCGGCCTGCCGTTTGTCGTGCGAACGGTGCAACCGGTGCTCGAAGACCTGCAAAAGGAGGTAGAGGAAGCCGCCGCAACCCTGGGCGCAAATCGCCGGCAGACCTTCGCCCGGGTCATTTTCCCCGTGCTGGCGCCCTCCCTGCTGACGGGATTTGCCCTCGCGTTCGCCCGCGCGCTCGGTGAATACGGTTCGGTGATCTTCATCGCCGGCAACATGCCCATGATCAGCGAGATAACGCCACTGCTGATCATCACCAAGCTGGAGCAATACGACTACAAGGGCGCCACGGCCATCGCGGTGGTGATGCTCGTCGCCGCGTTCGTGCTCCTGCTGGCGATCAACGCCCTGCAGGCATGGACGCGGCGACGGCAGGGACGCTAGGCAGATGAACGCCCCATTCGCCGGTTTATCTGCCGCGCCTGAGCTGCCATCGCAGACGGCCGGCAACGCCGTGCCGATCGGGCCGCAGCGTGCCGTCACCACGGAGTCGGCGCTGGTGCGCTGGTCCCTCATAACCACGGCGGTGCTGTTTCTCACGCTATTCCTGTTCGTGCCGCTGGCAACGGTGCTGTACGAAGCCCTGCGCCGCGGCCTTGACGTCTATCTTGCAGCCATCACCGATCACGATGCGCTCGCGGCGATACGCCTTACCCTGACCGCTGCGGCGATCAGCGTGCCGATGAATCTCGTGTTCGGCGTTGCCGCGGCCTGGTGCATTGCCAAGTTCGAATTCCGTGGCAAGAACGTGCTGCTTACCCTTATCGACCTGCCGTTCTCCGTGAGCCCGGTGATCTCCGGACTTATCTACGTCCTGGTCTTTGGCCTGCAGGGATGGTTCGGCGAGTGGCTGCGGGACCACGACCTCAAGGTCATATTCGCGGTGCCCGGGATCGTGCTGGCCACCGTGTTCGTGACCTTCCCGTTCATCGCGCGGGAGCTGATCCCGCTCATGCAGGCCCAGGGCAATGAACAGGAGGAGGCCGCGCGCGTGCTGGGCGCGGGCGGCTGGCAGATCTTCCGCCGCGTGACACTGCCCAACATCAAGTGGGCCTTGCTCTACGGGGTCATCCTGTGCAACGCGCGCGCCATGGGCGAATTCGGCGCCGTGAGCGTGGTCTCGGGACACATCCGCGGACAGACCAACACCATGCCGCTGCATATTGAAATTCTCTACAACGAATACCAGTTCGCCGCGGCTTTCGCCGTAGCCTCGCTGCTGGCCCTGCTGGCGCTGGTCACCCTGGTCCTTAAATATCTCATCGAGCAGCGCGTGAAGCGGCAGCTGCGTGCGCGCGATTCCGATAATGCCCCGCAAGGAACACCATGAGCATTGAAGTCCGCTACGTGCACAAGCGCTTTGGCCAGACCGTGGTGTGCGACAACCTCAGCCTGGATATCCCAGACGGCGAGCTCGTAGCCCTGCTGGGTCCCTCGGGTTCGGGCAAGACCACCTTGTTGCGCATCATCGCCGGACTGGAGGTTCCCGATGCCGGCGCCGTGCTTTTTCACGGCAGCGACGCCACCCACACCGATGTGCGCGACCGGCAGGTCGGCTTCGTGTTCCAGCACTACGCACTCTTTGCCCACATGACTATTTTTGAAAACGTGGCTTTCGGATTGCGCGTCCGGCCCAGGGCCACAAGGCCGTCCGACGCGGACATCCGCGCCAAGGTGGGCGAGCTGCTCAAGCTGGTCCAGCTCGACTGGATCGCCGATCGCTTTCCGCACCAACTCTCCGGTGGCCAGCGCCAGCGCATTGCCCTGGCCCGCGCACTGGCGGTGGAGCCCAAGGTGCTGCTGCTCGATGAACCCTTCGGCGCACTCGATGCCAAGGTGCGCAAGGAACTGCGCCGCTGGCTGCGCCGCCTGCACGATGAAATGCATGTCACCAGCGTTTTCGTCACCCACGATCAGGAGGAAGCCATGGAGGTGGCCGACCGCATCGTGGTGATGAATGGCGGCCGCATAGAACAGGTGGGAACGCCCGATGCGGTCTATGACCATCCGGCCTCGCCCTTCGTCCTGCAGTTCCTGGGCGACGTCAATCTCTTCCACGGCCGCTTTGGCCACAATGCAGCTGCCCCGGGCCTGGAGGCCGTCTACGTGCGGCCGCACGAGCTGCAGATCATCGCGGCCCCGGAGGAGGGGTCCATCACGCTGACCCTGGTCCATGCCGTCACGGTCGGTCCCAACACCCGGCTCGAGTTCGAACCGACCGGCGACAGCGGTGCCGGCACGGTCGATATGGAACTGCCGCGCGCCGAATTTCTCGCGCTGCGCGAGCAACTGGGTCTGCAGGCGGGCTCCCGCGTCCACCTGCGGCCCCGCCGCGTCACGCGGTTTGCTGGCGGCACGGCCGCAACGCCGCCGCCGGTGGTTACCAGCCCCGCGTCGTAGGTCGCGCGCTTGCCGCCTCGATCCAGGGCGGCGCTATCGGCATCACCCTGCCGACGGCGGACGGAGGGCGCAGCCCCTTGCCCGTCCCGCGCGATGGCCATCGGCCATGCGGTTGACCGAGGGTCCTTCCTTATCGAGTGCTAATGGCCCCATTTCAGTGGACTATGGCTTCGACGTCATGTTCATCATCTGCATCTTCTTTTTTGTCTGCGAGTGGCTCGCCAAC
>CAIQGU010000500.1 GCA_903871435.1 uncultured Burkholderiales bacterium
GAGACCCAGCAGGTGCGGCAGGCGCTGCGGCGGCAGCTGCGACAGTAGCTGCCGCCGAAGCTGCTGCAGTTCCTGCGACATTACCTGCTGCAGTACCTGCGACAGTCGCCGCTTATTTCACCGGCCTACTTGCCGACGCTGGCCGAAGCATTCTCCAGCGCACGGCGCCGCTCCCGCACCCCGCTGGCCAGCGTCTCCAGGCATTCCAGGCTCTTGTCCCAACCCAGGCAGCCATCCGTGATCGATTGGCCATAGACCAGCTCCCGGCCCGGCACCAGGTCCTGCCGGCCGGCGACGAGATGGCTCTCTATCATCACACCCACGATGCGCGCGTTGCCGGTTGAGAGCTGCTGCCCGATGTCGGCGCACACCTCCACCTGGCGTTGCGGATCCTTGCTGCTGTTGGCGTGGCTGGCGTCGATCATCAGGCGCTGCGCAAGCCCGGCCTTGGCCAGTTCCGCGCACGCGGCGCCCACGCTGGCGGCGTCGTAATTGGGACGCGCGCCGCCACGCAGGATCACATGGCAGTCCTCGTTGCCGCGCGTTGACACGATGGCCGAATGCCCCGCCTTGGTAACCGAAAGAAAGTGATGGGGCTGCTGCGCGGCCTTGATCGCGTCGACCGCGATGCGCACATTGCCGTCGGTGCCGTTCTTGAAGCCCACGGGGCAGGAAAGTCCGGAGGCCAGTTCGCGGTGCACCTGGGATTCGGTCGTGCGCGCGCCGATGGCGCCCCAACTCACCAGATCCGCGAGGTATTGCGGCGTGATCATGTCCAGGTATTCGCAGCCGGCCGGCAGGCCCAGCTCGCTGATTTCCAGCAGCAACTCGCGGGCCATGCGCAGGCCCTGGTTGATGCGGAAACTGCCGTCCAGGTCCGGGTCATTGATCAGACCCTTCCAGCCCACCGTGGTGCGCGGCTTTTCAAAGTACACGCGCATGACGATTTCCAGATCGCCGGCGTAGCGTTGGCGTTCGGTCACCAGGCGCTGGGCGTATTCAAGCGCGGCGCGCGGATCGTGGATGGAGCAGGGGCCGATCACCACGACCAGGCGGTCGTCCATGCCGTGCAGGATGCGGTGGATTGCCACGCGGGCGTCGTGCACCGAGTGCGAGGCTTTTTCCGAACAGGCCAGTTCGCCGATGAGGTGGGCGGGCGGAACGAGTTCCTTGATCTCCTTGATGCGGAGATCATCGGTCATGAATTGCATTGCAACACTCCAGACGGCTGGCAACGGGCCGGCGTAAAAAAACCGCCAGGTTTTGGCCCGGCGGTTGGTTACTGTACCACTGCCCGAGCAGTGGCCTTTTTGACCGGGCTAGAACCGCAGGCGCACCCCGAAGCGCGCCGAATTGGACGGCACGAAACCGTAGAACTCGGGTACGGCTCCCGTGCTGTCGGTGAGCCGGTAGCTGCCAAAAAGCGCCACGTTGCGCGTCAGGCTGTAGTCCACGCGCAGGTCCATGTCGAGGCCCTGGCCGCGGCCGGTGAGCATGCCGTCGGCGCTCATCGACAGGAGCCAGCGGTCGGCCAGCCGGCCTTCGCTCGAGATGTGCATGCTGGGCAAATTACCCGGCCGCAGGCGGTCGGCCGACGGCAAGAGAAAACGCTGCCAGGTGTTGCCGCCCTCCACCGTCGTGGACAGACCGACCTTGACATCCCAGCGGCTGTGCGAAAGCCAGGTGTAACGATAGGTGGCGCGCAGGCGGTCCATGGGGCCAACCGCATCGTCCAGGCTGCCGTGCGACAGGAGATCGAAACCGTAGTCGGCCGGGAGGCTGAAGAGCAGTTCCTGGCCGCCCCCCAGGCTGGTCACGCCCGGCAGCATGGGCATGCGTGCCCCCGGCTGGGCCAGGGTAATGAGGCGGTAGTCGGTAGGGGCCGGGGCGTCCCGCTCAGGGTACGGCGCCACCATGGGCAGCGCTGTAGGTCCCGCCGCCGCGAGGGTCCCATAGCCGAGGAAAAGCGAACCCAGGAGCATTTTTATCAACGCTCTGCTGGTCTGGCCACGATTTCCGCATTTGGACCGCATGCTGGGGGCCTCCGGTACCGGCGGCTGCGTTCCGGCCATGCCCGGCAACCATCAACGGGCGGTCAGAATCGCCTTGGGTGTAATTGAAAACCCTTCCCGGACTTTTGGCTAGTGTTTGTCCAGGACGCAACCGAAAAATAGACCAGGAACGGCCGCATTCCTATAGGCTAAAGCGCGTAGCCCCCTTGAGC
>CAIQGU010000501.1 GCA_903871435.1 uncultured Burkholderiales bacterium
ATGGCGCTGGCCCAGGCGCGCGGCGGCGGCCACGACGGGCGCGCCGAAGGTCTTGGAGACCGCCAGCAGCAGTACCGCGTCGTCCGTGCGGCCGGCAGTCGCCGTCGCCTGGCGCACGCGCGCGCGCACTTGGCCAAGTCGCGCGGCAAGTTCCGCTGGAACGGGCGCCTCTGCGGCCCCCTGCTCTGGGGCGGCGAGCGCGGGCGAGGGCGGGGCGGGGATGCTCGAATGCACGGTGATTCCGGGCGAAAGGTGCGTGGAAGTACCCAAAGTAGTCGGTATCTTTTGGATCGGCAGCGCGGGTCTTCGGTACCGTAGTGGACGGCCGCGGGATTGTCCGTTCGCTGCCGGTGCCGCACCATGACACCGGCGGGCGATGACCCGGGCCGCATCGCGCAATGCGTAGCGTAGCGTATGCTTCCCGACGCCGGCAGGATGCCGCGGCGGCGCGACGCTTCCCTCAACGATCGGAAGTCGAAAAAACATGGATATCTCGGAACTGCTTGCATTTTCCGTGAAGAACAAGGCATCTGACCTGCACCTTTCCGCAGGCCTGCCGCCCCTTATCCGCGTCCATGGCGACGTGCGCCGCATCAACCTGCCACCGCTCGACCACAACGAAGTGCACGACATGGTGTACGACATCATGAACGATGCGCAGCGCAAGACCTTCGACGAACATCTCGAGGTCGATTTTTCCTTCGACCTGCCGGGGCTTGCGCGCTTTCGCGTCAATGCCTTCAACCAGGACCGCGGCGCAGCCGCCGTGATCCGTACCATTCCGTCGCGCGTGCTCTCCCTCGAGGAACTGCAGGCGCCGCGCGTTTTCGCCGAGCTCTCGCTCAAGCCGCGCGGCCTGGTGCTGGTCACCGGTCCCACGGGCTCGGGCAAGTCGACCACGCTGGCCGGCATGGTCGACCACGTCAATAACAGCACCTATGGCCACGTGCTCACGATCGAGGACCCCATCGAGTTCGTGCACGAGCCGCGCAAGTGCGTCATCAACCAGCGTGAGGTCGGTTCGCACACGCTGTCATTTGCCAATGCCCTGCGATCGGCGCTGCGCGAGGATCCGGACGTGGTGCTCGTGGGCGAGTTGCGTGACCTCGAGACCATACGCCTGGCCCTGACCGCCGCCGAAACCGGCCACCTGGTATTTGGCACGCTGCACACTTCGTCGGCGGCCAAGACGATCGACCGGGTGGTGGACGTATTCCCCGGCGCCGAAAAAGACATGGTGCGGGCGATGCTCTCCGAATCGCTGATCGCGGTCATCTCCCAGGCACTGATCAAGCTCAAGGACGGCAGCGGCCGCGTGGCCGCGCATGAAATCATGATCGGCACGCCGGCCATCCGCAACCTCATTCGCGAGAGCAAGATCGCCCAGATGTACTCGATGATCCAGACCGGCAGCCAGTTCGGCATGCAGACCCTGGACCAGTGCATGATCGAGCTCGTGCGGCGCAATGTGATCGCGGCATCCGAGGCGCGCCTTTACGCCAAGAGCCCCGAGAACTTCCCGGGTTGATCTCCGGCTGCCGCCGCCCAAGCCTCTCCGACCCATAACCTACCGGACACATCGACCATGGAACGCGATCAGGCCATACGATTCGTTCACGACCTTCTCAAGCTGCTGCTCTCCAAGAAGGGTTCCGACCTTTTCCTCACGGCGGATTTTCCGCCGGCTTTCAAGGTGGACGGCCGGGTGCTGCCCGTGTCCAACCAGCCCCTGACGCCACAGCACACGTCCGACCTTGTGCGCGCCATCATGAACGACCGGCAGGCCGCCGCCTTCGAGTCGACCAAGGAATGCAATTTCGCCATCAATCCGACCGGGATCGGCCGCTTCCGGGTATCGGCATTCGTGCAGCAGGGCAAGGTGGGTATCGTGTTGCGGGTCATTGCCGACAAGATCCCCACCGTTGAAGAACTGCACCTGCCGCCGCTCATCAACGAGCTGGCCATGGCCAAGCGCGGCATCGTGATGATCGTGGGCTCCACGGGCTCGGGAAAGTCCACGTCCCTGGCCGCCATGGTGGGCTATCGCAATGCCAACAGCCAGGGCCACATCATCACCATCGAAGACCCCATCGAATACGTGCACCCGCATTCCAACTGCATCGTGACGCAGCGCGAGGTGGGGGTCGACTGCGATGACTGGCACATCGCCCTCAAGAACGCGCTGCGCCAGGCACCCGACGTCATCCTCATCGGCGAGATCCGCGATCGCGTGGTCATGGAGCATGCCATCGAGTTTGCCGAAACCGGCCACTTGGTCATGTGCACCCTGCACGCCAACAGCACCAACCAGGCGCTGGACCGCGTCATCAATTTCTTCCCCGAAGACCGCCGCGCCCAGCTCCTGATGGACCTGTCGCTGAACCTGCGTGCGCTCGTTTCGCAGCGCCTGGTGGCCTTCAAGGACCGCAAGGGGCGTATTCCGGCCGTCGAGGTCCTGCTCAACACCCCGCTCATCTCCGACATGATCTTCAAGGGCGAAGTCCACGAAATCAAGGAAGTGATGAAGCGCTCGCGCGACCAGGGCATGCAGACCTTCGACCAGTCCCTGTTCGATCTGCACGAGGCCGAACTCATCTCCTACGAAGACGCCCTGCGCAATGCCGATTCGGTCAACGACCTGCGGCTGCAGGTCAAGCTCAACTCCAAGCTCTTCGGCGGGGTTGCCGGCATCAACCGTGGCATCGAGCACCTGGGGTTGAGCGGCTGAGGCTTGCCGCGACCCTCACCCCAACCCTCTCCCGCGAGCGGGAGAGGGAGCATGGTTACTTCCTGCACTTCCCCCTCTCGCGCGAGCGGGAGAGGGCCGGGGTGAGGGTAATCGCTAGGGCTAGTAGACTCCCGCCAAAGCGGTTAGACCCTTCCGCATGAAGTCCGGCGCCTGATCGCGCCGCCATGCCTACCTCCGGCGCGCATCCCCCTCTGCATGAACGTTTTCGCCCAACTCTATTACCGCCTGCGCAAGGGGGTAAAGGCCATACAGCTTTACCTGGTCATTGCCGGACCGGGTATCGTCGTCATGGTCGCGGATAACGATGCGGGCGGCATCACCACCTACGCCGCTACCGGCGCCAAATACGGCTACAGCTTCATCGGCTTCCTGGTTCTGCTCATCCCGGTTGCCTATTACGTCCAGGAAATGACGGTCCGCCTGGGCGCCGTCACCAAGCGCGGTCACGCCGAGGCCATTTTCGGCGGCTTTGGCGCGTTCTGGGGCTGGTTCTCCCTGATCGACCTGATGATCGTGGACTGGCTCACCCTGGTCACGGAATTCGTTGGCATGACCTCGGCCCTGGAGATCTTCGGCATCCCGGGATGGCTGACGGTCGTTCTGGTCGTGCTGCTCCTGGGCACCATCGTCCTGAACGGGCGCTACTGGACCTGGGAGAAGATCGCGCTGCTGTTCTGTGCGCTGAACCTCGTCTACATTCCGGGCGCCTTCATGGTGCATCCCTCGATGCACGATATCGTTCATCAGGTCTTCATCCCCAGCTTCCCGGGCGGACTCGACGGGCAGTTGTTCTTTTTCCTCATGGCCAATATCGGCACCACGATAGCCCCGTGGATGCTGTTCTTCCAGCAAAGTGCCGTGGTGGACAAGGGCATGCTGGAGAAGGACATCCCCTGGGGCCGGTTCGACACGCTGCTGGGGTCGATACTCACCATCGTGGTGGCCATTTTCATCGTGGTGGTCACGGGCACCGTGCTGCGCGGCGTGGACATCGACAGCGCCGCCCAGGCTTCCGCGCAGCTGCAGGAAAGCCACCACTGGGTGGGGACCTTCATGGCGATAGGCCTCTTCGATGCCGGCCTGCTGGGCGCCATCTGCATATCCCTGGCCAGCTCCTGGGCTTTTGGCGAGATCTTCGGCTGGGCGCACTCGCTCAATACCAATATCAAGGAAGCGCCGTGGTTCTATGCGAGCTACTTCGTCACTCTGGTGACGGCCGGCGGGGTGGTGCTGATTCCCGGGGCGCCCCTGGTGCTCATCACCCTGTTTGTTCAGGTCATCGCTGTCACGCTCCTGCCGGCGGCACTCGTTTTTCTCATCCTCCTGCTCAATGACAAGGAGCATATGGGGGAATATGCCAATTCGACCCTGCAGAACATCATCGGTGGCACCATAGTGCTTGCAATCATCATCCTGTCCACGCTGTACGGCGTCAGCGTGCTGTTTCCCACGCTGTTGACCTAGGGGCCGGGACGATGTTGCGCAGCGTGTCCCGCGTGATTCGCAAGTTCAGGGCGATCAATGCCCGTTATGCGACGCCGCGCATCACCATGTCGCCGCTGGTGCGCGCTTCGCTTCTCATCCTGCGGATCTACCTCGTGCTGCTGGTAGGGCTGTTGCTGTACAAATTTGCGATGCTGGCGGGCGCCTGATGCGGCTGCCGGCACATCGGAACCCGACGTTCGACGCCCATGTGGCGGCGCCGTCGGCTATCAAAGTGGATGGACGGTCATGGTTGCCGTAGTCGAAACCGAATTCTTCCTCAGCGAGGTCATACGCCGGCGGGTGTACCGCCATGCCGAGAAGATCGGCCGCCTGCAGGATCTGGTCATCGTCGAAACCGGCCGGCTGCCGGAGGTTGTGCAACTGCTCATCAACCGGCCCTATGGCCAGCCTTCCCTGCTCATCCCCTGGGACAAGGTCGTGGTCATCTCCACCAACGAGATCGCCATCGACGTCGACAGCCTTGAGCCCTACCAGACGCCGCCGGCGCCCGGCGCCATCCTGCTGCGCGATTACATTCTCGACAAGAAGATCCTCGACATGGACGGGCGGGAAGTCGAGGTCGTCTACGACGTCAAGCTGGCCTTCCAGTCGGGCAAGCTCTACGCCAGCGAGGTCGATTTCAGCCGCCACCGCCTGCTGCGGCGCCTGGGCTTGCGCCACCTCGCCAATTTCATGGCGCAGCAGTCGGGTGGCGACTCCACGGTATCGTGGTTATACGTGCAACCCCTGCCGGATGACCTGGGCAGTTTCTCGGGCAGCGTGAAGCTCAACGTGCTCAAGTCCAAGATCCATGAGATTCATCCAGTGGACCTGGCAGACATCCTCGAGGAGCTCGACAGCGGCCAGCGGCAGGCGCTGTTCAATCAGCTCGAGCCCGAGCACGCATCGGAAACCCTGGAGGAAATCGAGCCGCGCGTGCAGCGCGAGCTCATGGCCACCATGCAGCACGATCGGGCCGCGCGGCTGATCGGCGAGATGAGCCCGGCGCAGGCCGCCGACATCCTGGCCATCCTGCCGGCACACGATGCCGACGGCATACTGGCCTTGCTCGACAGCGAGGATGCAACCCGGGTGCGACGCATCGTCGAACACCACGACGAGAACATCCTGCTGTTTGCCACGCACTCGTTCATTCGCCTGCCGGCCGATGCGGTGGTTCGCGACGTGCTCACCGGCTATCGCGAGCTTGCGCACGACAAGGATGTTCTTACCTACATGTACGTGGTCGATGACCAGGGGCATCTTCTGGGGGTGGCAGGATTGCGTGATCTCGTCGCGGCCAGCCAGGACCAGACCCTGGGCACGCTCATGACCGAGCAGCTCATCACCCTGGGACCCGAGGAAACCCTGCGCGATGCCGTGCAGGCAATTGCGCGTTATGGTTTGCGCGCCATTCCCATCGTTGACCACGACCGGCGCCTGATGGGCCTGGTTTCCGACCACGACGTCCGCGGGCTCAAACCCCGGCTCGCCTGAGGCGTACCTCCGCCGCAGCTGCCCGAATGGCCGGTGGCGTGCTCGTGTAAGAGTGCGCTGGCAGGTGCGCGCGCTGGCGCGTACGCTGCTGCGACGCGTGGAACTAAGCGGCTTGCGGCAAGGATTGCGCGGCGATCGCGCTTTCAATTTCCGCGACGACATCGCCCACGGTGGTCAACGGCGCGCGCGTGTCCGCCATCTGGATGTTGAACTTCTCTTCCATCTGGAACATGAATTCGATCATCGACAGCGAATCGATGCCCAGGCTGGCAATCTCGGTTTCCGCCGACAGCTTGGCGAGGTCGATATCGAAGTGTTGCGCGATCATTGCCGTGATGTCGTTCTTCAGTTCGGTGCTCATTTGCTGCTCCTGCGATGTGCTCGCGTTGCCGGTATGCAAGTCCGACCGCCTGGTGGCGGTCTAAGTTCCGCGGCCAAACGCATTAGCCTAGGTGGGCGTGCAGTCCGGCCCGGCTGCAAACCGACAGTGAATCATGCATGTTGCGCAAACCGAGTGAACGGTGGATTAATGCCGTCCCCCGGCGCCTGATCCGGTTGTTGCGGCGGCCGGCGCATTCGGGCGACCGGTTCGGCGGCCGATTTGGGGACCGTGCTGGCGACACATGCCGCCACTGGGCGCGAGTGTCGTCGCGGCAATCGGCCTGCATTGTATTCATTTAAGCAATTGAATAGAAAAAGAAATTCCGCGGCTTCCGGCCGCTGCAAGCGCAGCTGCGGCGACCCACCGCCGCCCTGACCGCCTCTGGCGGTGCCGATGCAGATGCAATTTACGCCCTGCACTGGGCGGCACCACGGGCAGTTGACGGCTTGCTTCACCCCCCGCCTCGGGCTAGAATCCCCGGTTTACCGACATTCGGCAAGGCAGACAATTTCATGGTGGTCATACGGCTGGCTCGGGGCGGTGCCAAGAAGCGCCCGTTTTACAACATCGTTGCAACCGACTCGCGCAATCCGCGCGACGGACGGTTCATTGAGCGCGTAGGGTTTTATAACCCCGTGGCATCTGCCGGCGACGTCAAGTTCCGTGTAGCTGCCGACCGCCTGGGTTACTGGAGTGGCGTGGGTGCGCAGTTGAGTCCCACGGTTGCCCGCCTGGTCAAGCAATACGGCGGCAAGGACGGCATTGCGCCGGCCGGTGCCGGTGTGGCTACGGCTGCGGAAGCTCCGGCGGCCAACTGATCGCCTCGCCGGTGCCGGCCGCGCCGCTTGCCCTTGCGGCGCTTCGCTCGCGGCACTGCGCGCTCTCGTGAAGCCAGTTGTGGCGGTGCCGGACGACCTCGTTGAATTGGGTTTCCTGCGCGGCGCCTACGGTCTGAAGGGCTGGGTTCACGTCCAGCCCCATTCCGGAGACGCGCAGGTGCTGCGCGGTACCCGGCAGTGGTGGTTGCAGCGGACAACGGCGGGCCCGGGGACTGGCGCTACCACGGGGGACGTCTGGGCGATGCCCGTTGACATCACCGGGGTTCGCGCCCAGGGGTCCGCCCTCGTAGCCAAATGGCAGGGCTGCGACGACCCCGAAGCAGCGCAGGCATTGAAAGGTTGTGGCATTGCAGTCTCGCGCGCCAGTTTTCCGCGCTTGCCGCAGGGCCAGTACTACTGGGTGGACCTGGTCGGCGCCAAGGTCGTCAACCGTGGTGGCATGAATTTGGGCGTGGTTGCAAGCCTGCGCAGCAATGGCGTGCATGACCTGCTGGAGATTGCCGGGGTGGTGGCGGTGCAGGACCCTGCGCCGGCCGCATCGGCGGCAATGTTCTTGATCCCCATGGTCCCGTCCTATGTGGATGATGTTGATCTGGAAGCGCGCGTGATACGCGTGGATTGGGAAGCCGACTGGTCATAGCGTCGGGTAATGAATGAAGCGCTGCCGCAGACAGGCGCGGCCGGGCAACAGTGGGGATGCACATGCGTTTTGACGTGATCACCCTGTTCCCGGAAATGTTCGTGGTGCTCACCGACTACGGTGTAACGCGGCGCGCTTTTGGCAACGGCGCCTGGCAATTGCAGTGCTGGGACCCGAGGGCGTTTGCCACCGACGCGCATCGCACCGTGGACGACCGGCCCTTCGGCGGCGGTCCGGGCATGGTGCTGATGGCGGAGCCCCTGGCCCAGTGCGTGGAAGCAGCACGGGCGGCGCAGGCAGCCGCCGGTTATGGCAGTACACGCGTGCTGGTCCTGTCGGCGAGCGGCACGCCACTGCGCGATGCGCAGGTGCGGGCCCTGGCGGCAGCGTCCCTGCCGGAGCCGGGCGGGGTTGATAGCCCGGTGGCGCGGCAGGGGCTGGTGCTGGTGTGTGGACGATATGAAGGTATCGATCAACGTTTCATCGATGCCTTTGCGGATGCGGAAGTGTCCATCGGGGATTTCATCCTCTCCGGCGGCGAGATCGCCGCGATGGCGCTGATCGATGCGGTGGTTCGGCATGCGCCCGGAACGATGAAGGCGCAGTCCGTGGCGGAGGACTCCTTCGCCAACGGACTGCTCGATGTGCCGCACTACACCCGGCCGGAGTCCTGGCGGGGGCAGGCGGTTCCCGCGGTGCTGCTGTCGGGGCACCATGCGCACATCTTGCGCTGGCGGGACGAACAGGCAAGAACCCGGACGCGGCAGGTGCGCCCGGAACTGTTGCAGGAGGTTGGCGGCAACTCCGCCAAAGGCAAGTCGGGCAGTAACGATTAATCCCATCCTCTGGGGCGGAACAAACAGCAGGCATGCAGTACCCTGGCTCTGGCCGGGGCGCAGACGCAAGCCATAACACCGCCGCCACGATGGCATCTGGAGAGCGACCGTGAACGTGATTGAACAGTTGGAAAAAGAAGAAATCGAGCGCCTGAGTGCCAAGCGGGCCATTCCCGTCTTTGCCCCGGGCGACACGCTGATCGTCAGCGTCAATGTTGTTGAAGGCACGCGCAAGCGGGTCCAGGCCTATGAAGGCGTGGTCATTGCCAAGCGCAACCGAGGTCTCAACAGCGCCTTCATCGTCCGCAAGATCTCCAGCGGCGAGGGTGTCGAACGTACCTTCCAGACGTATTCCCCGGCCATCGCCTCCATCGAGGTCAAGCGCCGTGGCGACGTGCGCCGCGCCAAGCTGTACTACCTGCGTGACCGCTCGGGCAAGTCGGCGCGTATCCGCGAGAAGCTCGAATCCAAGCAGACGGGCTGATCGTCCTGCGGGGCGGTTGCGCCAGGCGCTGCACATCAGCACAACAGGGATCGCCGGGTCGATGAACAACCCGGTCGACCCTGAAGCCCTGCCCCGCGATCCGTCCTTTACCGGCGGTCCTGCGGTTCCCATCGACCGTCTGACGCCAGCGGGCCTGCGCCAGCACTTTGGCGCCGGACGTGCCTGGGAACCGGAACAAACCTCCGACGGGCGCGTTTTCGTTCCCGGCCGCGCGCTGCAGGCGGCGGGCGTGCTCATCGGCCTGATCGAACGCGGCGGGCAATTGCATGTCGTGTTCACCGTGCGCGCTGCACGCCTGCACGACCACCCCGGACAGATCAGCTTTCCCGGCGGCCGCGTGGAAGCCTTCGACCGCGATCCGGTAGCGGCGGCGCTGCGCGAGTCCCGCGAGGAAATCGGCCTGGACAGCCAGCGGGTCGAGGTCCTGGGGACGCTGCCCGTCTACCGGACCGTGACCAGTTATCTCGTGACGCCGGTGGTGGCGCTCATCGCGCCCGGGGCGCCGCTGCAGGCCGACCCGGAAGAAGTCGAGGAAACCTTCGAAGTGCCGCTCGCCTTCCTGATGGATGGCGCTCAGCACCAGCGCCGCGTGGTTCTTCAGGAAGACACGCCGCGCGGACTCTTTGCCATCGAATATCACGACTCGCGCCGCTACCTCATCTGGGGCGCAACCGCTGCCATGCTGCGCAATCTCTACCGGTTCCTCGTGGCCTAATACAATCGCACCATGAGCTGGATTGCGCTGATACTCACCCTGCTGCTCGAACAGGTACGCGCCACTCCGTCTGCCAATCCGGTCTACGCGGGGGCAACGGCCTGGGCGGACAAGGTCGCGCGCAATCTCAACGCCGGCAAGGCGCGCCATGGCGGATACGGCTGGCTGCTGGTTGTCGGTTTGGGCGTGCTGCTCACGCTCGCCATCTTCGAACTGGCGCGTTCCTGGTTCTGGTTGCCGGCCTTGGCGGTCGACGTCTTTGTCCTGTTCTTTGCGTTGGGCTTTCGTCAGTTCAGCCATCCCATCACGCAGATCCAGACTGCCCTGGAGCAAGGCGATCTGGAAGAGGCACGGCGCGTTTTCGTGCAGTGGCGCCGCGCCACCGACCCGGACTTCGACGCCTCCGAACTCAATGAATCGGAAATCGTCCGGCAGTCGATCGAGTTCGGCCTGCTTGCATCGCATCGGCACGTCTTTGGCGTGCTGTTCTGGTTTCTCATCCTGCCGGGACCGTGCGGCGCCGTCCTTTACCGTCTCAGCGAATACCTGGCACGCCACTGGAACCGGCCGGCAGCTGCCGGCGATCTGGGCATCCCGCCGGATCAGTTCGGCCAGTTCGCGCAGCAGGCCTATGCCTGGATCGACTGGCTGCCCGCACGCCTTACCGCCCTGGGTTTTGCCATTGTCGGCGACTTCGAAGGCGCCGCCCACTGCTGGCGCCATCTCAACGTGGACTCACGTCCCAATGTGGTGGCGGAGCGCACGCTGATCCTGGCAGCGGCCGGTGGCGCACTGGGTGTGCGTGTCCTCAGCGCAGTCGATACCGCCCGCTACCTGGACCCTGCGGCCCACGACGGCGCGGGCCTCGCCGAGCCCGCCCCCGAGGCCCTGCGCTCGGCCGTGGGCTTGGCCTGGCGCGCCATGGTGCTATGGCTGCTGGTATTGCTGCTCATGACGATGGCGTCGGCCCTGTCCTGACGGGCGCGCGTTACAACATCCGGCGGCGCTGCCCGATATTCAACGCCACAGCCGGGACACAGTGCTACCCGGCTCCTGCGCCAGCAGCTTGCGGTAGAACGCATAGCGCTCGCTGCTGATGGCGCCTGCGGCGAGGGCTGCGCGTATCCGGCAATCGGGTTCCTCGGCGTGACGGCAGTCGGCAAAGCGGCATGGCTCCGTGATGGCCGCAAAATCCGGTAGCCATTGCACCAGATGTGCGCTGTCCAGGTGCTCGAGCCCGAATTCGTGGAAGCCGGGCGAATCGATAACGGCACCATCGTCGCCGTACTGGAACCATCGCGTGGCCGTCGTGGTCTGGCGGCCGTGCGTGCCGCCGCGCGACAATGCGCCGATGCGCAGGTCCGAGTCGATCAGCAGGTTCAGCAAGGATGACTTGCCCATCCCCGACTGGCCCACGAACAGCGTCACGCATCCGGTGCACTGCGCCTCGAGCAGGCCGCGGGCGACGCTGGCATCCTTGCGCGCGGACAAGCGCAGGGTGCGCGCGCCCAGCCGCGCCACTTCGGCCAGCGCCGCCTCGGCCGCCTCGGCCGCGGCGCCTTCGAGGTCGATTTTGTTGAGGATGGCCAGCGCATCTATGCCGGCCGCACGCGCGGCCAGCAACGCCCGCCACAGGAACTCCGGCTGGGACGGCGGTTGCGCGGCGAACACGATGGCCACCTGGTCCACATTGGCTGCCAAGGGCTTGATGCGCGTGGCGTCGGCACGAAACAGCAGGTTGCGCCGCGTCTCGATCGATTCGATCACGTACACATCAGGTTCGCGGGAACAGCCAACGCGGTCACCCACCACGATGTCCTGGTTGCGGCCACGGCCCATGGCGTCCACCTCGGTGTTGCTGGCGGCCGCTTCCACCGCCCGGACCGATGCCGCCGTGACACCGGCCGGTGCCGCATTCAGGGCGACGATATAGCGCTGGCCGAATCGCGCCACCACGCGACCGGGCGTCAGCGCCCCGGCGGCCGATGCCGCTGCGCCGGCGGGGCTCCTACGGGCTGGCCGGTGCACGCGCCAGCAATCGATTTATCCGGACTGCCGCCGGAGGATGTGAGTCGTAGAACGCCGAGTGGAGCGGATCGGGCGTGAGGGTCGCCGCATTGTCCTGGTAGAGCTTGACCAGGGCCTGGACGAGCGACTGCGCCGAGACGTGCTGTGCGGCGAACGCATCGGCTTCGAATTCATGGCGGCGCGACAAGGCGCTGTAGACGGGCGCGAGCACGAAGGCGAAGAGGGGCGCCACCAAAGCAAACAGCACGAGCAACAAACCATTGCCGGGCGCCCCGGTTGGGGTAACCACGCCCAGGCTGGGCGCGAACCACGCCTGCGTTTGCAGCCATCCCAGCAGCGCCAGCCAGGCCAGGGTGACCGCCATGCCACTCACCAGACGCTTGCGAATGTGGTTCAGGCGGAAGTGTCCCAGTTCATGTGCCAGCACGGCCTCGAGTTCGTCGGGGCCAAGGCGCGCCACCAGCGTGTCGTAGAAGACGATGCGCTTGGCCGCGCCCAGGCCGGTGAAGTACGCATTGCCGTGCGTGGAGCGGCGCGAACCGTCCATGGTGTAGACGCCATTGCTG
>CAIQGU010000502.1 GCA_903871435.1 uncultured Burkholderiales bacterium
CCCCAGGGTGCGGATCTCGTCCGCCTCGGACTTGAAGGTCATGGTGCGATAGGGATCGTCCCAATCGCCCAGGACGCCCAGGCGCTTGAAGCCGCGCATCTGCAGGGCAATCTGTTCCGTGGCGTGCGCCCGCGCCTTCTCCTGCACCTCGGTGCGCGCCAGCTGCTTGCCGAACTTGCGCTCGATGTGGATCTCGATGGGCATGCCGTGGCAGTCCCAGCCGGGCACGTAGGCGGCGTCGAAGCCGGCCAGCGATTTGGACTTGACCACCATGTCCTTGAGGATCTTGTTGACGGCCGTGCCCAGGTGGATTTCGCTGTTGGCATAGGGCGGTCCGTCATGCAGGATGAAGCGCGGCGCGCCGCGGCGCGCCGCGCGGATGGCGTCGTAGACCCGGTCGTTTTCCCAGGCCTGTACCCATTGCGGCTCGCGCTTGGGCAGATCACCGCGCATCGGGAAGGGCGTATCCGGCAGGTTCAGCGGATAGCGGGGAGCGGGCTTGGGATCGTCGGCGTTGGCCATAGGGGAATGCGTCGCTTAAGGAAATGGTGGAGCGCGTTCAGGCGCTGAGCTGCGTGGCGAACAGCGCACGCGCCTGCTCGGAATCGTGGGCAATGGCGGCCGTGAGTTCTGCCAGGGAATCGAATTTTTCCTCGTCGCGCAGCTTCTGCAGGAACTCCACCTGCACCAGCTGGCCGTAAACCTCTTGGGCAAAATCGAAGAGGTGGACCTCCAGCAGCCAGCGTCCGCTGTCATCCACGGTGGGCCGCAGGCCGGCGCTGGCAACGCCGGGCCGCGGCGCGCCGATTCCCAGCACCCGCACGGCATAGATGCCATGCACGGCGGGCCGCTTGTGGGCCATGCGCAAATTGAGCGTGGGAAAGCCGATCTTGCGCCCCAGCTTGGCGCCATGCAGCACGCGCCCACTGATGCGGTAGGGATGACCCAGAAGGCGCGCGGCGCCGGCAAGGTCCCCACCCTCCAGCGCAGCCCGCACGGCCGAACTGGAAATCCGGGTATCACCCGAAACGACCGCATCGAGTTGTTCCACTTCGTAGCCGCCCGCCGTGGCACGCGCGCGCAGCAGGTTGATGTCACCGGCCCGGCGCACGCCAAAGCGAAAATCGTCGCCCACGATCAGCCAGCGCATGCGGCAACCATCGAGGAGGATATCGTCGATGAAGGCGTCCGGGCTCAGGCTGGCAAGCGCGCGGTTGAAATGCATCACGAAGACGCGCTCCATGCCGCCCTCGCGCAGCCCTTCGATCTTGTCGCGCAGATTGGCAATGCGCGCGGGTGCCTGGTCGGGCGCAAAGAGTTCGCGCGGATGCGGTTCGAAGGTCATGGCCGCTGGCACCAGGTGGCGCTGCCGGGCCGCGGCCACAACGCGTTCGAGCAGGGCGCGGTGACCCAGGTGCACGCCATCGAAATTGCCGATGGCCAGGGCGCACGGCTCCCGTCTTGCCGGTGGCGGCAATCCGCGGAAAACCTCGATCGTGGTGGCGGGAGACACGGATGGACTCGGCGGCATCTTTGCTGGCAGCGGATGCGCAATCGCCCGGTGGGACAGCCGCCCCGCCAACCCCGCACTGCCAACCCTTGGGTGGCAGCACTATCGGGCGGCGGCCCCGGCGGGCAGCGCCATGCGCTCAAGCGCGTAAGTATA
The DNA here is from genome assembly GCA_903871435.1 of uncultured Burkholderiales bacterium. Taxonomy (GTDB): domain Bacteria; phylum Pseudomonadota; class Gammaproteobacteria; order Burkholderiales; family Burkholderiaceae_F; genus GJ-E10. Next base: position 1,667 of record CAIQGU010000502.1, read on the forward strand.
CCGACCAGGCGCGGAACATATTGATTTTCCTCTCCTTTCGCCGGATGCCCGGCGCCGGGCCGGTACAATCGCGCCACTCATGAAAAATATCGTCTGCCTTATTTCCGGCCGGGGGAGCAATCTCGAGGCTATTTTGCGTGCCGAGCGCGAGCAACAGTGGGCTGCCCAACTTGGCGCCCGCGTCAGCGCCGTCATTTCCAACCGCTCACAAGCCGGCGGCCTGGCCATAGCGGCCAGCCACGGCGTGGAAACCCACGTGCTGGCCCACAGTGCCTTTGCCAGCCGTGAAGCTTTCGATGCGGATCTGGCCGCCTTGATCGATCGCCATGATCCGGCGCTGGTCGTGCTGGCCGGATTCATGCGGGTGCTCACGCCGGCGTTCGTCGCGCGTTACCAGGGGCGACTTATCAATATCCATCCCTCCCTGCTGCCCGCTTTTACGGGTTTGCACACCCACGAGCGCGCCACCGAAATGGGCGTGCGCGTGCACGGCACCACGGTCCATTTCGTGACCGGCGAGCTCGATGCCGGCCCCATCATTGCCCAGGCGGCGCTGGCCGTGCGGCCGGGCGAGTCCGCCGATGCGCTGGCCGCGCGCGTGCTCACGCTGGAGCATGAACTGCTGCCACGCTGCATCCGTTGGATACTCGAGGGCAGCGTGGGCCTCGAGGGGCAGAAGGTCATAAGCACCCGGATCGATCCGGCGCTGCTGCTGCGGGTGGCCGCATGAGGATGCCTGCCCGCTCCGGCAAACGACCCAGCGCCGCCCGCGCGGCGCCTGGACGCGCCACCACGGATCCGTATGCGCGCGTCACGTCCCAGGTGGTCGACAGCCTCACCGAGCTGCTCACCCAGCTGCTGCGTTTCGAGGGCCCCGCCGACGCCATCATGTCCCGGCATTTCAAGGCCGACCGGCAACTGGGCAGCCGTGACCGCAGCATGGTGGCGGAGGCCGCGTTCGACGCCCTGCGCCACCTGGCCAGCCTGCGCTGGATGATGCAGACCGCCGACCCCGTGCGGGCACCCCGCCTGGCCGCCCTGATCGTGCTCGCCCGCCAGTACGGTGTGGAGAGCATCGCCCCGCGCGCCTTGCGCGGTGACGAACGGGCCATCAAGGGCGCGCTGGAAACCAAGCTGGGCCATGCCCCCGCTGCGGTGCAGGCCGAGGTGCCGCAATGGCTGCTGGAAAAAGTCGTAGCCCAGTATGCCGATGCGAACGAGCTTTTTGCAGCGCTGGCCATGCCGGCGCCACTGGACCTGCGGGTCAATACCCTCAAGGCCGACCGTGCCGGCGTGCTGACCGAACTGTGCAGCGCCACGCGTCTGCACGCGCCTTTGCCCGCGCGCGCCACGCCCTACAGTCCCGATGCCATACGCCTGCAGGAAAAACCGGCCCTCACGCGCTGGCCGCTCTACCAGGACGGACTGATCGAGGTGCAGGACGAGGGCAGCCAGCTGATCGCGCGCCTGGTTGCACCCAAGCGCGGCGAGATGATCGTCGACTTTTGCGCAGGCGCCGGCGGCAAGACCCTGGCACTGGGCGCCCTGATGCGCAGCACCGGCCGTATCTATGCCTTCGATATCCACGCGCGGCGCCTGGCGGGGCTGGGGCCGCGCCTGTCGCGCAGTGGCCTCTCCAACGTGCACCCGGCCGCCATCGCCAGCGAAAACGATCTACGGGTCAAGCGGCTGTCGGGCAAGATCGACCGGGTGCTGGTCGATGCGCCGTGCTCGGGCACGGGCACGCTGCGGCGCAATCCCGACCTGAAGTGGCGCTTCGATGAATCCGAGCTCGAACGCCTGAACGGCGTGCAGTTGGCCGTTCTGGCCGGCGCGGCGCGCATGCTCAAGCCCGGGGGGCGGTTGGTCTACTCCACCTGTTCCGTGCTGGAGCAGGAGAACCAGGGCATCATCGCGCAGTTTCTGGCGGCTCATCCCGATTTCACCGTGGTCGAGGCGGCGCCCATCCTGGCCGCCCAGGACATCATCATCGATCATGCCGCCCGCTTTGCCCCGTGGTTCGTCATGCTCCCCCACCTTCATGCCAGCGACGGATTTTTTGCGGCGGTACTGGAACGCCGGCGTTGATGCGTGCGTTCGCACACCTTGCGGCGTGCGTCTCCGGATGAGCTGCCGGGAGACCTCGCGATGAGTGCCCCGACCCCGATCGGCGAGCTGGTAGACGCCTTCGCTGAGGGGCTTTGGCGGCCGCGCCACGAAGGCGAAGCGCTGGTGATTGTGCTGGCCCTCGCGGGCGGCCTGTTGCTCGCGCGTACGGTCGCCGCTGCGTTTGCGCGGCGCCGCGTGCGGGCGCTGGCGGCCGCGGGCGTGCCCGCCAGCCCGGCGCACCTGCGCCGCCTGCTGTTTCCGCTGCTGTCGCTGGTGTTGCTGGCCTTGGGTGCGCTGGCGCTGCGCCTGGCCCATATTGCGACCAGCGCTGCCGACACGCACCTGCTGCGGCTGGCGGCCGCCCTCGTCGGCACGCTGGCCGTCGTGCGGATACTGCTCGCGCTGTTGCG
>CAIQGU010000503.1 GCA_903871435.1 uncultured Burkholderiales bacterium
ATAACGTGATGTGACTGGAGTTCAGACGTGTGCTCTTCCGATCTGAATCGAACCCTTCCTGCTGTCGTCTTCCCTGCTCGGCGTTCTTGCGCAGCGCCTGGTGCGCAAGCTCTGCCCGCACTGCCGCAAGCCCGATGCGTCGGGCGGCGGCTTCCAGCCCGTCGGGTGCGCACGGTGCAACGGCACCGGCTACAGCGGCCGCACCGGCATCTACGAGCTCCTGCCGGTCGACGACGCCATACGGTCGCTCATCCATGGCGCCGCAAATGAACAGGAAATCCGCCGCACCGCGGAAGCCGCCGGCATGCTGCCGCTGCGCGCCGATGCCATTCGCTGGTACTCGACAGGCGTCACATCCATGGAAGAGATCCTGCGCGTCACGCGGGACTGACACCGCTTGACGGCCTTTCGCTACTCCGCTGCCGACGCCCTGGGCAAGGACCAGGTGGGCGTGCTCGAAGCCGACAGCGCGCGGCTCGCGCGCCAGATGCTGCGCAACCAGGGTCTGGTCCCGCTATCCGTCGAGGCCGTGGAGTCCGATGCGATGCGGCGCCGGCCAGGTGCCTTGCGCGGGCGGCGCCTGTCGCAGACCGAGCTGGCGGTACTGACGCGACAGTTTGCCAGCCTGCTGGCCGCGGCACTGCCCATCGCCGACGCGCTTAACGTGCTGGTCGAGCAAAGCGAGCAGCAGTCCATGCGCGAGATGATGGCCTCGGTCCGGGGCGAAGTGCGCGGCGGCATGTCGCTTTCCAACGCACTGGCACGGCATCCCCGGCAGTTCCCCGCGATGTACCGCGCCCTTATCGCCGCCGGAGAGGAGTCGGGCAAGCTGGGCTCGGTACTCGGCAGCCTGGCCGATTTCATCGAGGAACGCGCCCGGCTCCAGCAGAAGATCACGCTGGCCTTCGTGTACCCGATCATCCTCACCACCGTGGCACTGCTGGTGGTGATCTTCCTGCTCACCTACGTCATTCCGCAGGTGGTACAGGTGTTCGCCCAGACCAAGCAGGCGCTGCCGCTCATCACGCAGGTGATGATCGGCATTTCTGCTTTCCTGCGGGGATACGGCTGGATACTGCTGGTGGGCGGTGCGGCGGCGGGCTATGCCGTCCATCGCGCCTTGCTCATCGATGCGCTGCGCCTGCGGTGGCACCGGCAGGTACTGCAACTGCCCATCGTCGGCGCGCTCTCGCGCTCGGTCAACACGGCGCGCTTTGCAAGCACGCTGGCCATACTGGTCGGGTCGGGCGTTCCCATGCTGCGTGCCCTGCAGGCCGCTGGCGAAACCGTCACCAACATGGCGTTGCAGAGCCGCGTGGTCGATGCCACGCAGCGTGTCCGCGAGGGCGCGTCCCTGTCGCGCGCCCTGCGTGCCGAGGATGACGATCGCTCCAAGGCCGGACGGCTGCGCCTCTTTCCGCCGGTACTCATCCACCTCATCGGCTCTGGGGAGGCCACCGGCAAGCTGCCGGAGATGCTGGGCCGGGCGGCTGACATGCATGCGCGTGAGGCCGAGCGCCGCGCATTGCTGCTGACCTCGTTGCTGGAGCCGGCGCTCATTCTCACGATGGGGTTTGTGGTGCTGTTGATCGTGCTGGCGGTGCTGATGCCGATCATCGAGATCAACCAACTGGCAAGGTGACGCACGGGCTCTCGCGGGCGTGTGGCGGGTATTCGCACCACGCGGGCGTGTGGCGGGTGTGCCCTGCCGGTTCCGGCGACGTGGTGGTCGCCCCTTCGGGGCGACTGCGTTGCGCTGCTCGAGCCGCGGGCGCACGGCCGAACTCGCTTCGTGGCCGTTGGCTACTCCGCTCAGACAAGCGGCCGTGAGTTAGAGGACGAAGCGCGCTGCGCGCGCCGCCCGCGGCCCTGCGCTGCTCACCACCACGTCTGATTGCCGGCCCCGGCAGGGCACACCCGCCACACGCTGCCACTGCCTGGGACTTGCTGGGAGGAAAGGCTCTTGTGCGACGGTAACACTCTTGATGCGCACTGGGCAGCCGGGGCTCGTCTGCGAAAGTCTCCGCAATTAACAAGCACCACCGAAAAGCAGCCACCTCACCGCAAGCTCTCAACCTCCGCCCCCGTCAACCACCGCCACTGCCCCGGCGCCAGATCCGCCGGCAGTTCCAGCGACCCAACGCGCGACCGATGCAAACCCACAACCAGGTTACCCACC
>CAIQGU010000504.1 GCA_903871435.1 uncultured Burkholderiales bacterium
ATGACTCTACTCGCTATCAACCCCCGCCGAGATTATCCCACCATATCGTTGGTGGGGCTCGCCCATGGCACCTCGCACTTCTTCCACCTGCTCTTGCCGACGCTTTTTCCGTGGCTGATGCCCGAATTCGGCTTGAACTTCACGCAGGCCGGCGCGCTGATGACGGTTTTTTTTGTGGTCTCCGGGATCGGTCAGGCCCTGTCCGGCATCATCGTCGACCGTCTGGGTGCCGCGCGCGTGCTGTATGCCGGCTTGCTGATGCTGTCCTGCGCGGCCCTGCTCGTCGGCAGCGCGCAGAATTATCCCATGCTGATGATGGGGGCCGCCCTGGCCGGGCTGGGCAACAGCGTGTTCCATCCTGCTGACTACACCATCCTCAACCGACGGGTATCCAGCGCACGCCTCGGACAGGCGTTTTCCGCACATGGTCTTGCCGGCAACGCGGGCTGGGTGCTGGCGCCGCCCGTTCTGGTGACGCTAGCCAGTCTCGGTGGCTGGCGCGTGGCGGCCTATGGCGCAGCCCTGCTGGGGTGCGCCAGCCTTGCCGTGCTGGTGCAGGCCCGCCGGCTGATTGCGGTCGATGCGAGCGCCACTGTCACGGCCACCCCGTCGTCGCGCGCGGGCGCGCCAGGCCGCGCTGGCACGGCGTCATTCCTGCGCTTGCCTGCCGTGTGGCTGTGTTTCGGCTTCTTTCTGTGCACATCGGCGGCCTTTGGTACCTTGCAGAATTTCGCCGGCCCCTTGCTCGGACACCTGTACGGCATGGCGCCTGCCCTGGCAGCGTCGTGCCTCACTGCCTATCTGATCGGCAGCACGTGCGGCACGGCGGCGGGCGGCGTTTACGCCAAAGCCGACCGCGCGCACGACCGGACCATCGCGTGGGCGCTGTCGGCCTCTGCCTTCGCCGCCGCGCTGCTCGCGACCGGGCATGTGCCCGGTGTCATGGTGTTGCCGCTGCTCGCAACCATGGGATTCGGCGTGGGATTTACCGGCCCTTCGCGTGACCTGATGGTGCGCAAGGCTGCAACGGCCCAGCTGGGCGAGGCGATGCTCGGCCGCGTCTACGGTTTCGTGTATTCCGGTCTGGACTCCGGACTGGCCTTGGCGCCCTTGCTGTTCGGTCCGTGGATGGACCGCGGCGCATTCAGCGCGGTGCTGGTTGGGGTGGCGGTGCTGCAGGTGGCTGCTGTGTTTGCGACACGCCAGGTGGGTCAGGTCGCGCGCGCCGGCTGAATCGCGCGTGCATTCTCTCGGGGGGGGGGAAATGATTTTTCGATGGAGACATAAGAATTCGCACCCTGCGCCGCGCGCCGCAGCAGGCCTGCTCGTGCTGCTGTGGTTCGCTGGACCGTCCGCGCACGCAGGCGTGTCAGGCCGACCGCCCTACCACGGGCAGTGCGAGATTCCGCGGGTCGGCTGGAACGAAGAGATCCTGCGCGCGCGCGAGGCCGCTGCGCGCGAGTGCAAGGAGAATACCCTGCGCCGCGCAAGCGACCGCAGTGCTGCCCTGGCAACAGAAGCACAGGACCGCTTCTGGGAAATGAAAGGCCAGCACGACGCCCTGTTGCGCCGACTACGCGAGACGGCGACCGCCCATTGAGACCGCCCCGGGGGCAGGGACGACCGCGCGCGCCGTCCGCTGGCTCGCGCACTGGCTGCTGACTGGCGCAGCGTCCGCTGGCTCGCGCACTGGCCGCTGACTGGCGCAGCGTCCGCTGGCTCGCGCACTGGCCGCTGACTCGCGCACTGGCCGCTGACTGAATCGGCCATCCGTGCGAACATGCGCAGGCGGGCCGGTCCGCCCGATCACCGCCCATCAGGAGAAGCACGTATGCGTCAGAAAACGGCCTTGACCCTTGAGGATGCCCGCCGCGTCGCGCACGCAGCGCATCAGACCGCGCTCGCAAACAAGTGGGGGGTCGTCATCTCCATCGTCGATGACGGTGGGCACCTGCTTTACCTCGAACGCATGGACAGCGTGCAGCTCGGTTCGGTCACGGTGGCCATTGAAAAGGCCAAGACGGCGCTGGCTTTCCGCCGACCGACGCACGCGCTCGAAACAGTGATCGCGGGCGGCCGCCTGGTGATGCTGAATCTGCCGGGCGCGACGCCCATCGAAGGCGGCGTGCCGCTGGTGGTCGACGGCGAATATATCGGCGCAATCGGGGTGTCGGGTGTGCAATCGGCGCAGGATGGCGTCATTGCCACGGCGGGCGCCGCCGCGCTGATTGCTGTCTAGGCATCCTCCGGGGGCCGCGCCGGGCGCCGCAGCCGCGCCGGTCCGCTCGGTCGACGTGTTCTGCCGCGTCGTCGACAATCTGGGTGATGCCGGCGTGTGTTGGCGCCTGGTGCGCCAGCTGCGCGTGGAACACGGCCTCGAGGTCCGGCTCTGGATCGACCAGCCCGACACGCTTCTGCGCTTCGTGCTGACCGGTTCCCCCGATGCCCTTTTGCTGGCGGAACGGGTCCAGCCCTGGACCGAGGATGCCGACTTTTCCCCACCCTTCGTCCCGGCGGATCTGGCGCTCGAGACCTTCGGCTGTGATCTGCCGCCGGGCTACGCCGCTGCGCTGGCTACGCGGATTCCTGCGGCGCGCTGGATCAATCTCGAGTATCTGAGCGCCGAGCCGTGGATCGATGGATGCCATGGCCTGCCCAGTCCGCATCCGCGCCTGCCCATTGTGCGGCGCTTCTTCTTCCCGGGCTTCAGCGCGGCGAGCGGAGGTCTCTTGCGCGAAGCAGGCCTGCTGGAAGCCCGCCGCCACGCCCAGGCAGCGCTGCCCGATGCTGCGCGACTAGCCGCCGCTGCGTTGCCAGCCACACCGCTGCCGGTGGCTGGGCAGGCCGCTGCTGCGCTAACCGACGCTGCGTTCGGCACGGCCACCGCTGCGGTCACGGCCACCGCCGCGGTAATGGCCACGACCACGGCCACGGCAACCGCAGCGGTGCCGGTCCTCGAGGTGAGTCTGTTCTGCTATGCCGATGCGCCGGTCGCGGCCTTGCTCGACGCATTCGAGGCCGGTCCGGTGGCGGTGCGCTGTCTGGTTTTTCAGGGGCCGGCACAGGATGCAGCGCGTGCCTGGGCGGCCCGCCAGCGCGCGGCGCGCACGGAGCTCACGTTTCTGCCGTGGCTTACGCAGCCTGACTTTGACCGGGTGTTGTGGCGCTGCGCCTTCAATTTTGCGCGCGGCGAGGATTCCTTCGTGCGGGCCCAATGGGCAGGGCGCCCATTCGTTTGGGACTGCTATCCCCAGGCAGATGCGGCACATCGGGTCAAGGTGAACGCATTTCTGCAACGTTACACCGCGACACTCGACGCCGTGAGTGCGGAGCCGCTGGCCGCGCTCTGGCAAGATTGGGTAGGGCGCGCACCCGAGTCGCTGGCGCAGGCCTGGCAGTCCGCAGTCACCGTGCTGCCTGACCTCCGGCTGCATGCCGAACGCTGGTGCGAGGAGCTTGCGCAGGCGCCGGATCTGGTCACGGCCCTGTTGGCGTTCGCTGCGCGGGAAGGATAGGTCTGCGAGGCAGGAGTTCAAGAACCCCGGGTCTGCAAAAACACGAGTCTGCAAATCACGAGTCAGTAAAACCCGGTAGGGTCGCTATGCAGGATGATGGAAATTTCGTGATTTATGGACCTGATAATAAAGTGCATTGGGCACTATGGAAAGATCGAAGAGCGTCGTGTAGGG
>CAIQGU010000505.1 GCA_903871435.1 uncultured Burkholderiales bacterium
CTTCATGGCGGAATACGTACTGCCCTGGGTCAACCAGAACCTGGGCGCCATGCCGTGGATAGGTCCGCTGTTCAAGGGTCCGCCGCTGGGTATCGGCATGCTCACGGCCGGTATCGTCCTGGGCATCATGGTGATACCGTTCATCTCGTCGGTGATGCGCGACGTGTTCCGCACCGTTCCGGCGGCGCTAAAGGAATCGGCCTATGCCCTGGGGTCCACCACATGGGAAGTAGTGTGGAAGGTCGTTCTTCCGTATACCCGCTCGGCGGTTATCGGTGGCATCTTCCTGGGCCTGGGCCGAGCGCTGGGCGAAACCATGGCGGTCACCTTCGTGCTGGGCAATGCGCACCAGTTGAGCGTCTCGCTGCTGATGCCGGGAAATTCCATCGCGGCGACCATCGCCAATGAGTTCTCCGAAGCGGACTCCGACATCTACCTGTCGTCGCTCATCGCCCTGGGCTTCCTGCTCTTCGTGGTCACCTTCATCGTTCTTGCCCTGGCGCGCCTGATGCTGCGCGGGCTGGAACGACGGGACGGACGCTGATGTCCCGCGCCGCAGGAGGCCGATACGGACGGCGCCGGCTCGCCGACGTGGTTGCCAAGGTGCTGGGTACCGGCGCCACCGTGTTTGGCTTGTTCTGGCTCACGTGGATCCTGCTGGTGACCCTGGGCAACGGCATACACGCCCTGACCCCTGCCATTTTCACGGAAAGCACCCCGCCACCGGGTACCGAGGGCGGGCTGGCCAATGCGCTCTTTGGCAGCCTGTTGATGAGCTCCCTGGGGGTGCTGATCGGCGCTCCCCTGGGCATCGCGGCCGGCACCTACCTTTCCGAGTTTGCCGAGCGCCGTCCTGCGTTCCGGGAGACCGTGCGTTTCGTCAACGACATCCTGCTGTCGGCGCCTTCCATCGTGCTGGGCCTGTTCGTCTACACGCTGGCCGTGCGCACCGTCGGCCACTTTTCGGGCTGGGCCGGTGGCCTCGCGCTGGCGCTGATCGTGCTGCCGGTGGTCGTGCGCACCACCGACGAGACGCTGCGCCTGGTGCCCAACATCATGCGCGAGGCAGCGCTGTCGCTGGGCATTCCCCGCTGGAAAGTAACGATGCAGGTGCTGTACCGCGCCGCCGCGCCGGGCATATTGACCGGTGTGCTGCTGGGCCTGGCCCGCATCAGCGGTGAAACCGCGCCGCTGCTCTTTACTTCACTGAACAACCAGTATTGGGCTTCCAGCCTCAACGCGCCCACGGCCAGCGTGCCGGTCGTGGTCTTCCAGTTTGCCATGAGCCCCTACGATAACTGGCATGCGCTGGCCTGGGCCGGCGCGTTCATCGTGACAGTTTTCATCCTCGTGCTGAGCGTGGGAACGCGGGCCTACCTGCTGCGCAATCGCGTGGAAGCGGCCTCCTAGGTGGTGGCAAGAATCGATGGACCTCCTACCATGAACGACATGTCCACCGACGCCGTCTTCACCGAAGTGGCCCGCACCAAGATTTCCGTGCGCTCGCTCGACTTCTACTACCAGAGCTACCACGCGCTCAAGAACATCAACCTCGATATCCCCGAGAAGAAGGTCACCTCCATCATCGGGCCCTCGGGTTGCGGTAAATCAACACTGCTGCGGGTGTTCAATCGCATCTACTCGGCGTATGCCGGCCTGCATGCGACGGGCGAGGTGCTGCTCGATGGGGAAAACATCCTCGCGGACAGCTTCTCGCTCAACCGGTTGCGCACGCGCGTGGGCATGGTGTTTCAGAAAGCCGTACCCTTTCCCTTGTCGATCTACGACAACGTCGCCTACGGATTGCGCCATCACCTGAAATTGTCGCGTGTGCAGCTCGACGATCGCATCGAAACGGCTCTGCGCGAGGCCGCCTTGTGGGACGAGGTCAAGGACAAGCTGGGCACCAGCGCCCTGGCGCTCTCCGGCGGACAGCAGCAGCGCCTGTGCATCGCCCGCGCAGTGGCCCTGCGTCCGCAGGTGCTCCTGCTCGACGAGCCCACCTCGGCGCTCGACCCCATTGCGACGGGTCGCATAGAACAACTGCTTAACGACCTGCAGAAGGACTACACCATCGTCATCGTCACCCACAACATGCAGCAGGCGGCGCGCGTCTCGGCCTATACCGCCTACATGTTCCTGGGCGAAATGATCGAATTTGGCGTGACCGCCGACCTGTTCACGCGTCCGCAACGCCGGCAGACCGAGGATTACATTACGGGTCGGTTCGGATAGCATAGGAACTGCGGGTCGCTTTGACCCGCTCCCTGGGATCCGGAATGCGTCTTTTCAGCCGCCTGCTGCTGCTTCCTTTGCTGATTTTCCCGGCTTTTGCCGTCCAGGCACAGTACAAATGGACCGACCACGACGGTGTCGTGAGTTACGGTGACCAACCCGGCAAGGACGCGGAGCACGTCGAGCGCCTGGGTAATGTCCTGGCCCCCGCCGATGCGGCGCGCGATGCGCTGGCACGGCTGCCATTCGAAATCCGCAAGGCCGCCCAGGACTTTCCTGTCGTGCTGTATGCCGGGAATGAATGCCAACCCTGCGATGCCGGTCGCGACTTCCTCAAATCGCGCAACGTACCGTACTCAGAACGCAGCGTCGCCACACGTGAGGATGCTGTCGCCTTCGAAAAGGCCATGGGCGGCTCACACCTGCTGCCCGCATTGAAAGTGGGACGGCAAGTGCTGCGAGGATTCGACAGCGGCGCGTGGTCGGAGGCCCTGGCCACGGCCGGTTACCCCCGGGACATACCTCTGCCGCGCGACTGGACCTGGCCGGCGGCAACCCCGCTGGCGCCCCCGCCCAATCCCGCACCGCCGCCGGACAACACCACCCCACCGGCTGCCGGCAGCAACGCCGACACCCACTAGCCTGCACACGCCGGGGCGGCGCCCGGCGCCGGTGTTCGCTACGATATGGACGCCGACAAATTCACCAAAATCGCCGACGACGTCATCGATTTCAGCGCGTCCCCGGACGGCACAATGCTCGC
>CAIQGU010000506.1 GCA_903871435.1 uncultured Burkholderiales bacterium
GCAGACCCAGCTGGTGCCCGGAAGGCGTGTGCGCGCGCTGGGACAGGTCCGCGGTGGACTGCTGGGTGTGGAGATGGTCCACCCCCAGGTTCGCGTGGTCGATGGTGGCGCACCGCTGCCGACGCACCTCACGCCGGTCTATCCGGCCGCCGAGGGCGTGTCGCAGCTGTGGTTGCGCCGCCGGATTGCCCGGGCCCTGGAAGCGGGCACGCTGAACGATCACCTCCCGGAGCCTTTGCGCCGTTCGCTCGATCTCATGGAGTTGGGCGCGGCGCTTGCACTGCTGCACCGGCCGCCGGTGGGTCCTCCCGCCGCGGCGCTGGACGTGGCGCAGGAAGCGGCCTGGCGGCGCTTGCGCTTTGATGAATTGCTTGCCCAGCAGCTGGCCCTGCGCCAGGCGCGCGCGCGCCGCCGCCGCGATGGCGCGCCGGCGCTGCCCGGGCATGGGCGCCTGACGGCAGCGCTCCTGCAGTCCCTGCCCTTCGCGCTCACGCCCGATCAGCAGAAAGTTTGGGGCGAGATCTCCACCGACCTGGCGGGCACGGCGCCGATGAACCGGCTCCTGCAAGGGGACGTGGGCAGCGGCAAGACCATCGTCGCCGCGCTGGCTGCGGCACGCGCCATCGAGTCGGGCTTCCAGGCCGCTTTGATGGCGCCCACGGGCATACTGGCCGACCAGCATTTCCAGCGGATCGCCGCCTTGCTCGAGCCGCTGGGTGTAACGGTCGCCTGGTTGGCGGGTCGCGGACGTGAGTCCGTGCGGCGCGCCGCGCTTGGCGATATTGCCGCGGGGGTTGCGCAACTCGTTGTCGGCACGCACGCGCTCATCCAGGAATCCGTGCAGTTTTCGCGGCTGGGTCTGGCCATCGTCGACGAACAGCACCGGTTCGGCGTGCAACAGCGGCTCGCGTTGCGCCAGGGGCCGCTGCTGCCCCACCTGTTGATGCTCAGCGCCACGCCCATCCCGCGCTCGCTGGCCATGAGCTACCTCTCCGATCTGGATGTGTCGGTCATCCAGACCTTGCCGCCCGGCCGCCAGGCGATCCGCACCAAACTGATTGCCGGCGGGCGGCGCGACGAGGTGCTGGCCGCCATTCGCCTGGAAGTTGAACAGGGACGGCAGGCATATTGGGTGTGTCCCCTCGTTGAGGAAAACGACGAGATCGAAGCCATGGCGGCGGTGCGCATGGTGGCCGATACGCGCGCCCTGCTGCCGGAGTTGCGCGTGGGCCTGCTGCATGGCCAGATGAGCCCCGCCGAGAAGCGTGACGCCATGGACGATTTTGCCGCGCGCAGGACCGATGTGCTGGTCGCCACGACGGTCGTCGAAGTGGGGATCGATGTGCCCAACGCGAGCCTCATGGTGATCGAGCATGCCCAGCGCTTTGGACTGGCGACCCTGCACCAGTTGCGAGGCCGGGTCGGCCGTGGCGCTGTGCAGAGCACCTGCGTGCTGCTCTTCGACGAACCGCTGTCCGAGCAGGCCCGCGCCCGCCTGCGCGTGCTCTATGAGTCCAACGACGGTTTCGAGATTGCCCGATGCGACCTGCGCCTGCGCGGGCCCGGCGAGTTTCTGGGCGCCCGCCAGTGGGGACTGCCCATGCTGCGCGTGGCGGACCTGGAACGCGATGGCCATTGGCTCGACACGGTGCGCGAGACGGCCGATCACTTGCTGGCCCATGATCCGGCCACGGCAGCGGCCACTACCGAACGCTGGTTTCCGGGCGCTGCGCAATACCTGGGGGCTTGAGGCGATGGAGCCCGCCGTGACACCGCTGCAGGCGCGACCCCATCTGCGGCCTGGGCCGCCGGAGCCGGGCCGCCGCGAACCCCTGGCCGAGCGCCTGGGCCGTTACGTCAGCCTGACCCGGTTGGACAAGCCGATCGGCATACTCCTGCTGCTATGGCCCACGCTCGACGCTCTATGGCTGGCCGCGGGAGGGTGGCCCGGCTGGCGCCTGTTGCTCGTTTTTACCGCGGGCACGGTGCTCATGCGCTCGGCCGGTTGCGCGATCAACGATGTAGCCGACCGCCGCTTCGACGCGCACGTGGAGCGCACCGCCGCGCGCGTGCTGGCGCGCGGTGCGCTGGCAACCCGTGAGGCCGTTCTCGTGGCCGTGGTTCTTGCCCTGCTGTCGGCACTGACGCTGCCTCTGCTGCATCCCGCAGCCACGCCACTGGCCTTCATTGCCGTGGCAGTGGCCGCGACGTATCCGTATTTCAAGCGCTTTTTTCCCATGCCCCAGGCCTACCTGGGTATCGCGTTTTCATTCGGTATCCCGATGGCCTTTGCGGCGGTGGGCGGTGCCGTGCCCTGGTATGGCTGGCTGCTGTTTGGCGCCAACCTTTTCTGGGTGATCGCCTACGACACCGAATACGCCATGGTCGACCGCCGCGACGACCTGCGCATCGGCATACGGTCGTCGGCAATATTTTTCGGGCGCGGCGATGTCGTGGCCGTGGCGGTCTGCCTATGGCCTCTATCTGGGGGCGCTGGCGGGCATCGGCCGGTTCCTCGGTCTGGCCGGACCCTTTGCCGCCGGCTGGACGGTCGCGCTCATCTGCGCACTGCTGCACATTTGGTGGATACGCGACCGCGCC
>CAIQGU010000507.1 GCA_903871435.1 uncultured Burkholderiales bacterium
GCCCAAAGCCTGCATCCGGTAGCCGGTCAGGGATTCAACCTGGGGATACGCGACTGCGCCTGCCTGGTGGATTGCCTGGCGCAGGCGCCGATTGGCGCAGCAGCTAGCGCCGCCAGCGGGGCGGTCGGTGCCACCGATCCGCTGCAGGCACTGCACCGCTACGCCGCGCGCCGCCGTCTGGACCGCACCTTGTTCCCCGCACTGACCAACGCCCTGCCGCGTGTTTTTTCCTCGACACTGCGGCCGGTGGTCGTGGCGCGGTCGCTTGCCTTGGTGGCGATGGACCTCGTGCCGGCGCTGCGCCGGCCGTTTACGCGCATGCTGATGTATGGGGCAAGTGCGTCCACCCTCACCCTGCCCTCTCCCGCGACGCGGGAGAGGGTGAGCACGTAGCGCATCATTTGTTCCCTGCCTGTAGCCTGCGCCATATAGGGCGCGGTCGCATTGGTGGCGCGAAGCGGTGCTTCGCGAAACCCCACGTCCGCCCTGCAGCGCGGGAGAGCGTGCGCGTTCAATGAAATTCGGTTGGGTTGTCTCGACGCTTCGGGTAACATCCTCTCCCCCGCGTTAAATCCCGCCAAAAAATTCCGCGATGAAGATCGGCGTCTACGAATTACCCAACCGCGTGTTCGCGGCGCCCATGGCCGGCATCGCCGACCGGCCGCTGCGCCGCCTGTGGCGCGCGATGGGCGCGGGGTACGCCGTGGGGGAGATGACGACCGCGGATCCGCGCCTGCGCAACAGCGCGAAGACCAGTCGTCGGCTGCGCATAGACGCCGATACCGATGTTCCCTTGGAAGCCGTATTCGCACGCAGGGGCATCGCTTCCCAAATGGAATCACTTGCATCAGCCGGTGCCGGGCGCGGGCCAGCCGGCCCCGCTGGGCCGAGCGCGCCAACTCCCGCACGGTTCGGCACCGCGCCCGATGGACCCGTGGCCGTCCAATTGGCTGGCGCCGATCCCGCCATGCTGGCCGATGCGGCGCGCTACAGCGTCGACCTGGGCGCACAGATCATCGACATCAACATGGGTTGCCCGGTCAAGAAAGTCTGCAATTCGGCCTGCGGGTCGGCCTTGCTGCGCGATGAAGCGCTGGTCGCACGCATCATCGAAGCGGTGGTGGCCGCCGTGGATGTGCCGGTAACCCTCAAGTTGCGCACGGGCTGGTCGCCAGACAGCCGCAACGCCGTGCGCATCAGCCAGATGGCCGAAGCGGCGGGTATACAAATGTTGACGCTGCATGGCCGCACGCGCGCCTGCGGATTCGGCGGCCATGCGGAATACGACACCATCGCCGAGGTCAAGACCCGCGTGGCGGTTCCCGTGGTGGCCAACGGTGATATCGACAGTCCGGAAAAAGCGCAGTTAGTACTGGCCCACACCGGGGCCGACGCCGTGATGATCGGCCGCGCCGCACAAGAGCGGCCCTGGATTTTTGCCGAGATCGATCATTACCTGCGACTCGGCATGCGCATGGCGCCCCCCAGCATCGCCGAGGTGCAGCCGCTGCTGCTGCAGCACCTCGATGAGCACTACCTGCACTATGGCGAGCCCATGGGCGCACGAACAGCGCGCAAGCGCATTCATTTTCTGGCACGCAAGCTGCGTGGCGGGCATGAACTCTGCGACCGTGTGAATCAAACGGATGATTACGCAGGGCAGCGTCGCGCATTCGAAGAATTTTTGCAGGAGGCTGCTGCACGCGGCCGTTTTTTTGAGTACATTGAGGCAGCGGTTCCGGTGCGTGGATCGGAGCTCGCGCGACGGCCGTCACCGGAAAACACGCCGGAAGAAATACGGCATCGCGAGCTGCAATGGGCCTGACACCACGCAATAGAGAAGCCGCAGTACGCAACTGCCCGTACGCCATAGCCGGTAACGCCATGGCTCCCGCAGAAAGCGTATCAACAGCAACCAGTGAGTTTGAACATGCACGCCGCGCCAGCACGTCCGCAAAGCCGGATGACCGCGCGACTGCATTCCTCGGGGGAGGAACGTCGCGTGAACCGCATGGCAGCGCGCAAGGACAATGCATCAACGGCAAAAAGGCCCCAGTCGGGTATGGCAACCGGGAATACCAGCGCCGTCAAGGCTGCACCGCAAGCGGCCAATGGCGAACGATCCTCGCCGGTACTGATCGAACGCCGGGTCAACGGGGCGCGTGATCCTTCGCAGACCCGATCGGCCAATGCGGCAGCGCAATCGGCCGATCAGGCGGGAGAATCGCTGGAACAATGCGTGTTTCGCAGCCTGGACCAGTATTTCTCCAACCTGGATGGCGCCAAGCCGCACGCCCTGCACGAGATGGTTCTGGGCGCCATAGAAAAACCCCTGCTGCAGTTCGCCCTGCAGCGCTGCGAGGGCAACCAGTCCGCCGCGGCAGACCTGCTGGGCATCAATCGCAACACGCTGCGGCGCAAGCTGCAGGATTACGGCGTGAACTGAGCAGCGGAATCTGAAATGGAAAGAGCAGCACAGCGCACGGCGCTCATCAGCCTCTCCGATAAAGCCGGAGCGGTGGACTTTGCCCGGGCACTGTCGCAACTGGGGTTTCGGCTGCTCTCCACCGGCGGCACGGCCAAGTTGCTGGCCGAGGCGGGGCTGGACGTTACCGAGGTAGCGCAGGTCACCGGCTTCCCCGAAATGCTCGACGGCCGCGTCAAGACCCTGCACCCCAACATCCACGGCGCGCTGCTGGCCCGCCGCGATGACCCGGCCCACATGGCCACGCTGGCGCAACACCAGATCGCGCCCATCGAGATCGTGGCCATCAACCTGTACCCGTTTGCCGCCACCATCGCACGGCCGGACAGCACGCTGCACGATGCCATCGAGAACATCGATATCGGCGGGCCGGCCATGCTGCGTTCGGCCGCCAAGAACCATGCCGCGGTTACCGTACTCGTGGACCCGCGGGACTACGGCCGGGTGCTGGGCGAACTGCAAGACGCCGGCCACGTGAGCGACGCCACGCGCTTTGAGCTGGCCACCAAGGCCTTCGCCCATACCGCGGCGTATGACGGCGCCATCAGCGGGTACCTCTCCAGCATTGCGCCCGATGGCACGCGCAGCGCGTTCCCGCGCATCCTCACGCGCCAGTGGTACCAGCTGCAGGACATGCGCTATGGCGAGAACCCCCATCAGCAAGCCGCCTTCTACCGCGACGCCCGCGTGGGCGCCGGCCTGCTCGCCGGTTACGCGCAGGTGCAGGGCAAGGAGCTCTCGTTCAACAACGTCGTCGACGCCGATGCGGCCTGGGAATGCGTGCGCACGTTCACGGTGCCCGCTTGCGTCATCGTCAAGCATGCCAACCCCTGCGGCGTGGCCACGGGCCGCGGCACCGAGCAGGCCTACCGCCGGGCGTTTGCCACCGATCCCACCTCGGCCTTTGGCGGCATCATCGCCTTCAACCGCGCCATCGATGGCGCCACCGCCCAGGCCGTGATTGAAAAGTTCGCGGAAGTGGTCATCGCGCCCGGGTTCGATGCCGCCGCGCTCGCCGCATTGGCCACCAAGACCAACCTGCGCGTGCTGGAACTGGCGCCGGGCGACGCCACCAACGATCTCGACCTCAAGCGCGTGGGCGGCGGCCTGCTGGCGCAAACACCCGACGTTGCCGCGCTCTCGCGTTCGGAGCTCAAAGTCGTTACCCGCGCAGCGCCCAGTGCTGAACAGTTGGAAGACCTGCTGTTCGCCTGGAAGGTGGTGCGTTTCGTCAAGTCCAATGCCATCGTGTTCGTCAAGGAAGGCGCAACCCTGGGCGTGGGGGCGGGCCAGATGAGCCGTATCGATTCCGCGCGCATCGCCGGCATCAAGGCCGGCGAAGCGGGTTTGTCGCTGACAGGGTCCTGCGCCGCCTCCGATGCCTTCTTCCCCTTCCGCGACGGGCTCGACGCCATTGTCGCGGCCGGCGCGCGTTGTGTCATTCAGCCGGGCGGCAGCCTGCGCGACGCCGAGGTCATAGCCGCGGCGGACGAACAGGGCGTGGCCATGGTGTTGACCGGCATGCGGCACTTCCGGCATTGATGCAAAGCGCCATCACGCGCCGCATCATCGGCATCGATCCCGGGCTCAACCGCACGGGCTACGGCATCATCGAAGTTTGCGGGGGCAGCATGCGCTGGGTCGATTCCGGCGTCATCCGCGTGCCGGCCGGTGAGCTACCAGAACGCCTGGAAACCATCCTGCGGGAACTCGCGCTAGTGATCACGCGCACCGCACCGGATGAAGCCTCGGTGGAAAAGGTCTTCGTCAACGTTAATCCCAAGTCCACCTTGCTGCTGGGGCAGGCCCGGGGCGCCGCTATCTGCGCGGCGGTGGCAGCAGGGGTCGGCGTGTTCGAATACAGCGCACTGGAAGTCAAGCAGGCCACCACCGGCTATGGCCGTGCGGATAAATTGCAGATGCAGAAGATGGTGCAGCGCCTGCTGAGCCTGGATCATGCCCCGCCCAGCGATGCCGCCGATGCCCTGGCCTGCGCCATCTGCCATGCCCACGCGTCCGCTCGTTCGCAAGGCGTAGCCGCGCAACTGGCGGCCCTGGGCGGCAAGACCGGCGCGCGCCGCAGCACGCGCGGCGGCGGGTCGGCCAAGGCCCGCAGCGCCTGGCGCAGTTTTGCGGAGGGCAAGTGAGGTGATCGGTCGGCTGGTTGGCACGCTGCTGGAAAAACGCCCGCCTGCATTATTGCTGGACGTGGGCGGCGTGGGCTACGAGATCGACGCCCCCATGAGTACCTTTTATGGATTACCGGCGGTGGGCGAGCGCGTCATCCTGTTGACGCATATGGTCGTGCGCGAGGACGCGCACCTTTTATACGGCTTTGCCACGGCAGCCGAACGCACCGCCTTTCGCGCCTTGATCCGCATCTCCGGCGTCGGCTCGCGCACTGCGCTGTCCGTGCTGTCTGGCATGAGTGTTGAGGAATTGGCCCAGGCCGTGACGCTGCAGCAAAGCGCGCTGCTTACGCGGGTGCCGGGGATCGGGACCAAGACAGCGGAACGGCTACTGCTGGAACTCAAAGGGAAGCTGGGGGCGGCTCTGGAGGGCGTGGGGGCTGCGGGTACAGGCGCGGCTGATTCGCTCACCGACATCTTGCGCGCCCTTGCCGCACTGGGTTATTCGGAGCGCGAGGCTGCCGCAGCCGCCAAGCAGGTGCCGGCGGGCACCGGCGTGTCGGATGGGATACGGCTGGCTTTACAATCACTGGGAAAGCGCTGACACCCTCACCGCTGTCCTCACCCGCAGGTCCCCTTTGCAAGACGACCGCCTCGTAGCCGCCAACCCCACCTCCCCCAACGAGGAGGCGGTAGAGCGCGCCCTACGCCCCCAACGCCTCGCCGAATACGTCGGCCAGGCCAAGATCCGCGAACAGCTGGAAATCTTCATCACAGCCGCCCGCAACCGCAACGAATCCCTGGACCACGTCCTGCTCTTCGGCCCCCCCGGCCTGGGCAAGACCACCCTCGCGCACATCGTCGCCCACGAGATGGGCGTGCACCTGCGCCAGACCAGCGGCCCCGTGCTCGAGCGTCCTGGTGATCTTGCCGCCCTGCTCACCAACCTCGAACGCAACGACGTTCTCTTCATCGACGAAATCCATCGCCTCAGCCCCGTCGTGGAGGAAATCCTCTACCCGGCGCTGGAGGATTTCCAGATCGACATCATGATCGGCGAAGGCCCGGCGGCCCGCTCGATCAAGATCGACCTGCCGCCCTTCACCCTGGTGGGCGCCACCACCCGCGCCGGCATGCTCACCAATCCGCTGCGGGACCGCTTTGGCATCGTGGCGCGCTCGGGAAGGCTGCTGCAGGCCCAGCTGGAGGCCGAGGGCGCCCGCGAAATCGCGCGCCGGGCACGCGGCACGCCGCGCATCGCCAATCGCCTGTTGCGCCGCGTGCGCGATTTTGCCGAGGTGCGTGAAAACGGCCAGATCACGCAGGCAGTAGCCGACCGCGCGCTGGGCATGTTGGAAGTGGACGGCATGGGCCTGGACGTGATGGACCGCAAACTGCTGCGGGCGGTGATCGACCGCTTCGCCGGCGGTCCAGTGGGTATCGACAACCTTGCCGCAGCGATCGGCGAAGAGCGCGACACCCTGGAGGATGTGGTGGAGCCCTTTCTCATCCAGCAGGGGCTGCTGCAACGCACGCCGCGCGGGCGTATTGCCTCGCCCGAGGCTTACCGGCACTTTGGCGTGATTGCGCCGGCACAGGGGCAGACGGGGTCGCTCCTCTAGTGCACCTGCGGATGCCGGCCTGGCGGCCGGGATCCGCGCGGAACGCTACCAAGCTAAAACGTATAGGCCGCACGCACCTCGACCGCACGGCCACGGGCGTCGTACAAACTGATGTCAAACGGTTGCGAGAAATAATCCCAAGGCGGCCGGGTATTGAACGCATTGTTGACGGACGCGCTGAAGCGCCAGTTGCGCAGGCCATGGTATTCCCCGTAGAGGTCCAGCGTTGTCAGGGAGTGGACCTCGGCAGAAGCCTGGCTGCAGATGCCATAGACATAGCAATAGTTGCTGTAGCTGTCGGTGTAGTGCACCGTGGCCTGGGCCACCCACGCCGGGTTTTCCCAGGACGTCCAGATCGAACCGCGCCAGCGTGGCACGGGGCCGCCACCGCCGATGGGCGAGTCCCAATACCAACCGTTGGTGCCGGCATAGTCGGTCCATTGCGTGCCGTTATCCACTTCCAAGTGTGCGACATAGGTGGCGCTGGTGCCCAGCTTGAGTACAGCAGCGCCCGGCAGGTGGAAACTCGTATCACCTTCGATGTCCACGCCGCTCGTCGTGAGTTCGTACTTGTTCTCGTAGGGGACGATGACGTAGTTGAGCAGCCCGCCACTGGTGCGGAAGATCTGACCCGGGTAGCTGTTCGGGTCATTGACGATAGTGTTGGCCGTGGCCTGCGTGGCGATGACGTGATACACAGAGATGCGGTACAGGTCTACCGACAGGTTCACGTTGTCGAGTGGCGACATGACGAGGCCAAGATCCAGGTTGTTGGTGGTTTCCGGACTGAGCCTTGGGTTGGCCTTGATGACCTCGGCAATGGACTCGGTGGGACGCCCCAAGGGATCGATAGGATCGACCACGGTGGTGAATGCGGTGGATGCCGCGTTACTGATCTCTGGCAGCGAGGGAGCGCGGAAGCCCTTGGACGCCATACCCCGCAGGGTGAATCGGGACGATGGTTTCCAGACCAGGGTTGCCTGCGGCGAGACATTGCCGCCCACGTCGCTGTAATGCTCCTCGCGCGCCGCGAGATCAAGCTCCAGCGACTTGACCAGGGGGACATCGAGTTCGCCAAAGAGGGCGTAGACGGACCGGCTGCCGATGACCGTTTGCGTTCCAAAGCCCAGTATCTGGCCGTTTTGCAACTGGCTATCGGTCAGGTTGGAGATGCTCTCGTGGCGAAATTCCGTACCCACGGCGCCTTCCACGGCGCCGGCCGGAAGCCGCAGCAGAGTGCCGCTGGCCTTGGCGTTCACGGTATCGAGCTTGCTCACCGCCGCGTACGAGAAATTGTCGCGCAGGGCCGCCGAGCCGCCGGGCGTGAGGTTCGGGAGATGCCAAAATCAGGTCCAGCTCGGGCAGCGTCTTGTCGTTCCGCGGGTCGATGTCGTCGATGCGGGCGC
>CAIQGU010000508.1 GCA_903871435.1 uncultured Burkholderiales bacterium
CCATTCGTATAGCCGTCGCGGAACAGGGCCTGCCACTGCTCCTGGCTCCGGGGAAGGGACTTGTCTGGCAGCCCCGTCCGTGCGGCCTGCGCCAGCCATGTGAACGCGGTGTTCTGGAAGATATTGCCGACCATCGGGAAGCTGATGCCCGGGGCCATGGCATCGGCGCTGGCAATAGCCTTGAGGGCGGGCGGCGCGCGCCGTGCGGTGGCCCATGCGGTGAAACCGCTATAACCCTCGCCATACATGGCGACGCGTCCGTCGCTCCAGGGTTGCCGGGTAATCCAGCCGATGACCGCTTCCGCATCGGCGCCATCGTGCTCGAACGGCACCACGGTCCCGCCGGGAAACCCCACGCCCCGTGTATAGGCCACGATGCCCACGTAGCCGTGCGCCGCGCACTCGCGCGCAAAGTTGCGCCCGCCGGCGTGGATGGTGAACTCCAGCAGCGCCGGGCGTTGCGGCGCCCCCGACCGCGGTCGCACCACCACCGCCCAGAGCCGCCCGCCTTCGGGCATGCGTATCACCACCTTGTCGTCGGTCTGATAGCGGCGGCGCTCGTCTTCGGCGGCCAGGGTTTCGGCCAGGACGCCAAAGCGCCGGTAAGCCTCCAGAGAAAAATACATCCAGACAAGTTCCACGGCATCGGGCAGCGCCAGGCCCACCTTGCCGCGGTGGGCGTCGAAGCCGCCTTGCAGCGCTGCCTCCAGCGACGCCAGGGGAACCGGCGGCAGGCCGGTGATGGCGTAGGCCTCCGGGTCCGGGAGGTGCGCGAGCGCATCGCGGTAGGTCTGGGTGAACGCCGCGTCAAACCCGATGCGATCGTGCGCTTCGAGCGCGCGGGCGTGCACGTAGATGTCGTAGAGCGCGGCGCCACGCGGCGCCGGCCCCGCGCTGGGCGCGCCGCGCCGCTTGGCCAGCGACGCGCGCGTGGAATCGGCGGCGGCGTAATCGCCGGCGACCAGTTGCAGGGCGGAGAGATAGCCCAGGTAACGCTCGGGCTGCTTTTCCTGATACACCGGCAGCACGCGCTGCGCCAGATCACGCATCACCACCATCGTCTGCGGGTCGCGCGGGCCCGCCGGCGCGCGAAAGTCGATTTCCTGCGCCAGCGCCGGGGGCAGCAACGTGAGCAGCAATGTTGTCAGCAGCGTTGTCAGTAACGAGGACAGCAGCGAGGACAGCAGCGAGGACAGCAGCGGTGCCGGGAGCAACCGCGCCAATCGCGTATGCAGTGGCGCCGCGCGGCGCGCTTGATTCCGCAGGATGCCGGCAACGGGCCCGCTCGCGGCGATTGCAGTAACCGGCTTCATGCGGTGACCGCTTGCGGCTGTTCTGCAGGGGCCTTCACCAGATGCAGCACGCGCGAAAACAGCGGGTCGCGGGCCTGCGCTGCGCGGCCGATGTGGATCACGGCGGTGTGCGCCAGCTCATGCGTGAAGACATCCACCACCCGAGCCAGAGCCTCGTCATCGAGCGAGCCGAAGATGTCGTCAATCAACGCCCAGGCCGGTGCCTGCAGCACGACGCGGGCGAAAGCCAGGCTGAGCTGCTCGTCCTGCGTCAGCTCCCGATCCCAGCGCAGGGTCAGGTCCAGCATCGGCACCAGCCGCGCGATACCCAGGCGCGTGAGCGCGTGCGCGAAATCGGGCGCGGCGTATCGGTCAACCGGCTGCGGGTAGGCGAGCACTTCGCGCAGCGTCCCTCTCGGCAGGTAGGGTGTGCCGCGGGGCAAAAAGACGATGGATTCACCGCTGGCGCGGGCGATGCGGCCACGTCCCCAGGGCCACAGCCCGGCCATGGCGCGGAACAGCTGGGCCTTGCCCGTGTTGGGAGCGCAGACGATGAGCACGCGCTCGCCGGCCTGGATGCGCACCTGGGTTTCCTCGAGGACGTCTAGGCCGGTGCGCGAATATATCTGCAGGCCATCGATCG
>CAIQGU010000509.1 GCA_903871435.1 uncultured Burkholderiales bacterium
CTGCTGTCGCTTGCGCAGATTCCATTGCAGGGTCTTCGGCCATTTCTGCAACTGGCACGCTTGCCAGCAGCTCCGGCGTCTCGCTGGACTCCGGCGCGCCACGGTCGCGGCGGCCGCGCCGCCGATTGTTGTCGCCGGCTGCGCGTTCTACGCCGTTACCCGTAGTGCGGTCAGCCGGGGCTTCGGTTCCGGCCTCCGCAACCACACCGTCGCGCGCACCGCCACGGCCGCCGCCAGGGGCCGCGGCGCGTTCGCGTCGCGGCGCCTCGGGTGCGTCAGGCCGCTTCTCGTCGCGCTTGCGGCCGCCGCTGCGATTTGCATCCCCGCGGCCATTTTCCGTGCGAGCTGCATCGTTACGGTCCCGGCTGCCGCCTTCGGGGCGCTCGCCTCGGGCGCCACGCTCGGGTCGGCCACCGCGGCCGCCACGGCCGCCCCGCCGGTTGTTATCGTCGCGACCGCCGTCGCGTCCGCTTTCACGGCTGCCATCGCGGCCATTGCGGCCACGTTCGGCGGCGCCGCCGGCTGCCGGTGTAACGGCCTCGCGCCTGGCCGGGCTCGCCGGCGCGGGCGCGCTGGAGCCGCCGAACCAGTCGGACAGGCGCTGCCAGAACGATCGCGGTGCCGGCATGGCGGCAACCGGCCGCGCCGCAGGAACTGCCGCAACCGCGGTGGGTTCGCTGACGACCATGGGGGCGGGCGCCTCGGGCGTAATGCCCTTGACCAGGGGTACCTGCTGCCGGTTCTTCGATTCCTGCTGCGCAACCGGCGTGTAGGGCTCTTCAGTCGGCGGTGCGATCACGCGGTCGTAGCTCGCCTTGGCCGAATCGAGACGCTCGTCGTCGTGGCGCAGCCGCTCGATGCTGTAGTGCGGCGTTTCGAGGAAGCGGTTGGGGATGAGCACGATGGACACGCGCAGGCGTGATTCCAGCTTGGATATGTCAGCGCGCTTTTCGTTGAGCAGGTAGGTGGCCACGTCCACCGGCACTTGGGCGTGCACCGCGGCGGTCGAATCCTTCATCGCCTCTTCCTGCAGGATGCGCAGGATATGCAGCGCCGAGCTGTCGGTGTCGCGCACCTGGCCCACGCCATTGCACCGCGGGCAGGTTATGTGGCTGCCCTCGCTCAGGGCGGGCCGCAGCCGCTGGCGTGACAGCTCCATCAGGCCAAAGCGCGAGATCTTGCCCATCTGCACCCGCGCGCGGTCGAAGTACAGGCCATCCTTCAGGCGCTGCTCGACAGCGCGCTGGTTGCGGGCCTCTTCCATGTCGATGAAGTCGATGACGATGAGGCCGCCCAGGTCGCGCAGGCGCAACTGGCGGGCGGCTTCGTCGGCGGCCTCCAGGTTGGTGCGGGTGGCGGTTTCCTCGATATCGGCGCCGCGCGTGGCCTGCGCGGAGTTCACGTCGATGGCAACGAGTGCCTCGGTGTGGTCGATGACGATGGCGCCGCCCGAGGGCAGCGATACCGTGCGCGAGTGGGCGGTTTCAATCTGATGCTCGATCTGGAACCGCGAAAACAGCGGTACATCGTCCTTGTAGCGCTTGACGCGTGGAGCCACGTCGGGCATCACCAGGTCGACGAAGGTCTTGGCCTGCTCGAATACGTCGTCGGTATCGATGAGGATTTCGCCGATGTCCGGATTGAAATAATCACGGATCGCCCGGATCACCAGGCTCGATTCCAGGTAAATGAGCTCGGGCGCCCGCACCTGGTCGACAGCGTCGGTGATGGCTTTCCACAGTTGCAGCAGGTAGCGCAGGTCCCACTGCAGTTCCTCCACGGCACGGCCGATTCCGGCGGTGCGGGCGATGACGCTCATGCCGCCCGGAAGGTCGAGCTGGTCGAGGGCTTCGCGCAATTCCTGGCGATCCTCGCCCTCTACGCGGCGCGAAACCCCGCCGCCGCGCGGATTGTTGGGCATGAGCACGAGGTAGCGGCCCGCCAGGGAGATGAAGGTGGTGAGCGCGGCACCCTTGTTGCTGCGCTCTTCCTTTTCGACCTGGATGATCAGCTCCTGGCCCTCGGAGATCACCTCATTGATGCGGGCCTTGCCGACGTCGACGCCGGCCTTGAAATACTGGCGCGAGATTTCCTTGAACGGCAGGAAACCGTGGCGCTCCTCGCCGTAATCGACGAAGCAGGCTTCGAGACTGGGTTCGACCCGGGTCACGCGGCCTTTGTAGATATTGGATTTTCGCTGCTCGCGACCGCTGGATTCGATATCCAGGTCGAGCAATTTCTGACCATCAACGATCGCTACGCGCAACTGCTCCGCGTGCGTCGCATTGAACAACATGCGTTTCATCAGCACTCCTTGCGCCTGGCGAGGCGCAGAACGTGCCGAACCGGATCAGGCGCGCAACAGGGACTTGCCGAACGACCCGGTGTCCGCGCCTGAACTACGGGCGCAAGCATGCCAGCGCCCGGCAGAACCGGGCGCAAGTCTTGCCCTGGCGGATGCCTGGGTATTGGACAGATGGCTGTGGGTGGACACGTGTAGCGATCGCTTATCGGCTGCGGTGTTGAGCGTTGCTGTCAGCCGCGCAAACAAGCGCGGCATGCTTTATTTCCGAATTCGGCAGGCACCGGCGGCTAAGCGCGTCTGGCACCCATTTTTTCATCGGGCGCCAGTTGTTGTCCGGGACATAACTCCCGCAGACAACCGAAGCCCGCACTCATGTACGCGGCCCGCATCGGCGCCGCGCACCCCATGGTCAAGAACTCGAGCCCGTACGGCAACTGCAAGCCGATCGGCGGGGGTGCACTGAGCACCGCTACAATCAAGACCGGTTGAAAACCACCCGCGTGCCCAGTTTTGGTGCACGGCGCAGGGCGCTTAACAACCGCGCGCTGCATCGCCGTATGCAAGCCTTTTCAGGCACGGCGGAGTTCAACAAGCCCCAGTATAGGCAACATGGTTCCGCAAAGCAAAACGCGCCCCCCGACGTCAGACCCGGCTGCCGGCGCGCCCACCGTTCGCAAGGTCGTCGTCGGCGAGGAATACGCCGGTCAGCGGCTGGATAATTTCCTGCTGCGGCTGGTCAAGGGCGTGCCCAAAAGCCATGTCTACCGGGTGGTGCGCAGCGGGGAGGTCAGGGTAAACGGGGGCCGCTCCACCGCCGAATACCGTCTGGCTGCGGGCGACCAACTCCGCATTCCGCCCATGCGCCTGCCGCAACCGGATACCAAGCCAGTGGCGCCAGCGCTGATGCCCGCGATACTCTACGAAGACGAGCATCTGCTGGTCGTCGACAAGCCCTCCGGGGTCGCTGCCCATGGTGGTAGTGGGGTTGCTCACGGCGTCATTGAGCGGGTACGGTCTGCGCGGCCGCAGCAGGCGTTCCTGGAACTGGGCCACCGCCTGGACCGGGAAACGTCCGGCGTGATGATGCTGGCCAAGACCCGGCGCGGCCTCGTGGGCTTGCACGCCCAGATGCGCGAAGGCCGGGTTGAGAAACGCTACTACGCCATGGTCATCGGCGACTGGGTCAATGACCGTCAACATGTGCGCTTTGCGCTTGCCAAGCGCACCACGGCGGGAGGCGAGCGCCGCGTCTTCGTGGATGCCGCCGCGGGTGCCGACGCCCACACCATCATTCATCTGCGCGCGCGGCTCAACGGTTTTTCGCTGGTGGAAGCCGAACTCAAGACGGGACGCACCCACCAGATCCGGGTCCACCTGACGCACCTGGGTTTTCCCTTGCTCGGTGACGACAAGTACGGCGATTTTGACATCAACCGCCGCGCGGCCAAGGGCGAATTCGGCGCGCGTCTCGGGCGCATGTTCCTGCACGCCTTCCGGGTGCGCCTGGAGCATCCCGTGACTGGCATCCCCATCACCATCGAATCCCCGCTGGCAGCCGATTGCGCGGCATGGCTCGAGGC
>CAIQGU010000510.1 GCA_903871435.1 uncultured Burkholderiales bacterium
GCGGCTCTATCGCCTCGACCGACCGGCCCAGCGCCTGCAGCGCTTCGCCGCTGCTGGCCAGGGAGTCGGCCTCTCCCGTATGATCGCCCACGGCGGTGAATTTTTGCAGGGCGGTCTGAAACGCGCTGTACGCAAGGTTCCAGTCACCCACGGCCCGCGCCAGCATGCCGTTGGAATACGCCACCTCCGCGCCCTGCTGCGCGCTGCGCGCGCGCCGCTCGGCATCGGCGATCGCGGCGGCTGCGCGCTCGAAATCGCTCTGCTTGATCAGATAACCGGCCCGGTCGACCAGCGCGAGGGCGTAGAGATCGTCGTCCTTGGTCCGCAAGGCGTGCCGGAGTTCTTCTTCCAGCGCCAGCCATTCCTGATCGTATTGGCCCAGTTCCGAGTAGGCGCCCACGCGCGTGCGCTCCGCCAGCATCTGCAAGCGGGCATCGGCCACGACTTCCAGCTGATCATGGATGCGATCGGCCAGCGCCAGGACATCATGCGACCGGCTTTGCGCATCGGCTATGACCAGGCGGATGACATCGGCGTGCAGCGCTTCGTGCGGGTCCATGGAGCCGTGGGACTCGATGAGCGTGTCCAGTTCCCGAGTCGCAGCCGCGGGCTGGTGCACCGCCAGTGCTTCGAGCCGCGCCAAATCGGCTGCCACGCTGCCGTCAGCGCGGCACAGCCCCGCGGCCAGAGCAAGGAAGGCCAGCATCCCGGCGCGCAGCGCGTGGCCGGACCAGCGGATGACACGCTCGCGTGCGGTTTTCTCGCCGCCTGCCACCGACGTGTGGCGTTTGGCAGGATGATGGGCGGCAGGGGGCCTCATGCGTGTGGATATGCCCGGGAAGCAGGTGATTTATGGGTGATGCGAACGACTAATCCGCAGATGATGCAGGGTGCCGGGCGCACGGCATCCTGCGGATTAGCCCCGTCTGCCCGGGTAATTCCGGCCTTTGATGCGCCCGTCCTTGCGCTTGCGGCTTTGGCCGCTAAGCGCCCACCAGCCCGGCGGCAATATTGATGCTGAGCCCGACGATTGCCACGTTGAACAGGAAACTCAGGACCGATTGCACCAGAACGGCTTTTCGCAGGCTGCGCGTCATGACCGACACGTCTGAGGTCTGGGCTGCCACCGCGATGGTGAAGGAAAAATAAAGAAAATCCCAGTAGTCGGGATTGGCATCGCCGGCCGGGAATCGCAGCGCGCGCTGCGGCTCTGGCGACTGATAGTAAGCGCGCGCATAGTGGAACGTGAACAGCGTGCCGACCAGCAACCAGGAGCCCACTACCGTGGCCCCGGTAAATCCGTAATGCAACGCGCGGCGCGCGGCGCTCAGGTCCTTGAGGGACGTCAGCTCAAGGACTATGGCGACCAGGCTCATCACCGACGCTATCGTCATGATCGCCAGTATTGCGCTGGCGCTGCGGTCTTCCTGCTCGGCGGTGCGGCGTATCTGCACGTGCGTCGATCGCATCATGAGCCAGGCCACCAGCACCAGATACGACCAAACCGTGATGTTCCAGGCAATCAGGGTTCGTGTCACCGCGCTCCACTGCAGCGGCAAGGCGGCGCCGGCGGCAACCCCGATGCCCACGGCGATCAGCAGGCGGGGCCGGGTGCGCAGCAATTGACGGAAGATGTTCATGGCCCCGGCAGTCTAGGGGAGATCGGCGCTGCCGTGCAGTTCATCCAGACCGCCTGCTCCACCCCACGACAACCGTCCCGGCGGTGGAGGACCGGCCCGCAGCGCAATCTCCTGTTTGTAGTCTGGCGCACCGACAGGTTTGGTTGGTGTGGCCAAACTCCTGTGCTTACCAACGATGTTCTCCGCAGCCGGAGCACACCGCTTACCTCCCGGGAGTCTGCAACATGCACGTCACATTACCTCTTTCCCTACCTGCCGCGCACCGGCCGTACGCTGCGGCGGGCGTCGCTCTTGCACTGCTGTTGGGTGCCTGTGCCTCGGCCCCGCAGCCACCCACCGCTGCATTACAAGCCGCACAGCAGGCCATCGATACGGCCGACCGCGCCCGCATCGCCGATCAGGCCTCGCCCGAGTTGCACGAGGCACGCGAGAAGCTGGCGGCTGCCCAGGCTGCCGTTCAGGAAGGCAAGATGTACA
>CAIQGU010000511.1 GCA_903871435.1 uncultured Burkholderiales bacterium
CGTGGTTGGGCGCTACGCCCTCGTGGAAGACGGTACTTACGGCGTCACCTTCGGCGTCAAGCTGCCCACGGGTATCACCACGGGACCGTTCTCGGGCGCGGCCGGCGGCACGGTAGATCCGAGCCTCCAGGCGGGCACAGGTTCAACCGACGCCCTGCTGGGCGCCTACTACACGGGGCAAAAAGATGCGCTGGGCTGGTTTGCGCAGGCCACATGGCAGCACGCGCTGGCCTCGCAAGCGGGGTACACGCCCGGGGATACCCTCAACACGAATCTGGGCCTGCGCTACGCGGGTTTGTCCGACGCGGTGACGCCGCTGGTGCAAATCAACTATGTGCACCGCAATACCGACAGCGGCTTCAATGCCAGCCATGAGTTCGATGGCACGCCACAGACCGGTGGCAATCTCGTTTACCTGGCGCCCGGCGTGGCGGCCACGCTTGGCAATGGGTTCCGCGCCTATGCCTACGTGCAGATCCCCATCTACCAGAATGTGAATGGGGTGCAGCTGACCGCCAAGGAAATCTTCTCGCTGGGACTACGCAAGAGTTTTTGATTTTCCGCATTGGCTACATCCGCCCGCCACCGGCGGCGCACCCCGTGGCGTTGGCATTGCAGCCGGCTCCTCCGCTAATATGCGTGCCACCCATCCCGGCACGGCGTGCGGCACGCGACTCGTCGCCCCCGCACCGCGAATCACGGAGGAGCCCACCATGCAGACCCTTCACCATCGCCGCGGTTTCCTCGCGAGCATTGTTGCTGCCGCCATCAGCGCACTGAGCCCAAGGATTGTCCAGGCGGCCGATGCCGTCAAAGACAGCGTTCCGCCGGCGCCGGTGGCGCGGGTAGATGTAGTAAAAGACACGTACTTTGGCGAAACCCTCAGCGATCCGTATCGCTGGATGGAAAACGACAAGGACCCCGACTGGCTGCCGTACCTGCGCGGCCAGAACGCCCATACGCGCGCGCTGATCGATGCCCTGCCGCAACGCGCCGGCCTGCTCAAGCGCATCCAGCAACTGTCGGCCGACGCTGCGGTGACCAGCCGCGTACAACGCGCCGGCGGCCTTACCTTTTTTCAGCAGCGGCCGGCGGGTGCGAACAACTACAAGCTTTTTGTGCGCCAGGACGGCAAGGACCGCGTGCTGGTGGACCCCACCGCGCTGAGCGACGCCAAGAGCCACGTTTCACTGGATTGGTGGCGCGTGTCGCCCGATGGCAAGCACATTGCCTACGGCCTGTCGCGCGACGGCAGCGAAGATTCGGTACTGCACGTGCTTGCCGTGGCCGACGGGCGCGATCTGCCCGAGCAGATCCCCGATACGCAGTCCGGCAATCCCGAATGGCTGGATGATGGCAGCGGATTCTTCTACACCCAGCTGACCGGCAAGGTTGACACGCCCGAGCGCTACCTCGAGAGCCAGGCGCGCTTCCATCGGCTGGGGAGCGATCCCGCCGCCGATCCCATCCTCATGAAACGGGGCCTCGTGGTCGGCGTGGAATACGAACGCATCCAGGCGCCGCAAATCCTCACGTACCCGGGGTCGCGCTATGCGCTGCTGGCGCTGGGCGATGTGCGCCCGGAAAACCGCTGGTTCATCGCGCCGGTGGCCGATGCTGCGGCTGGCCATGCCCAATGGAGGGCGGTGGCAAGTTTCGATGACGAGGTCACCGATGCCGAACTCGACGGCGATGACCTTTATCTGCTGGCCAACCACGGTACGCCCCGCGGACGGCTGCTCAAGACGCGTGCGGATGCACCCAGCCTGGCCGATGCAAGCGTGGTGGTACCACAGGGGCCGCTGGTGCTGGAAGGCCTGGCGCGCGCACGCGACGGTCTCTACATCAAGATCATGGACGGTGGCATCAGCCGCCTGTCGCGCCTGGGGCATGACGGCAAGCTCGCGCCCATCGTCCTGCCGTTTGACGGCACCATCAACGGTCTCTTTGCCACA
>CAIQGU010000512.1 GCA_903871435.1 uncultured Burkholderiales bacterium
ATTGACCACGCCCTTGGGCGCCAAGGAGCCGCTGCCGCGGCGCGCGCCCGTTGCCGCGCCGTTCGCCGATGGCGTCCGTGCCGCCATCATCCTGCGCGACAACTTGCGTCACCGTCGCAGCATCGAGCACAGCTACCTGGCCGCGGTGCGCGCGGCGCGCCAGCAGATCGTCATCGCCAGCGCCTACTTCCAACCGGGCCAGCGTTTCCGCCGCGCGCTGATTGCCGCGGCGCGGCGCGGCGTACGGGTCACGCTGCTGCTTCAGGGGCGCGTCGAATACCGGCTGCAGCATTACGCCCAGCGGGCGCTCTACGGGCAACTGCTGGCAGCCGGAATGGAAATCCATGAATACCAGCGCAGTTACCTGCACGCCAAGGTTGCGGTGATGGACCGGGAATGGGCAACCGTCGGGTCGAGCAATATCGATGCCTTGAGCCTGCTGCTCGCGCGTGAAGCCAACGTGGTTGTGCGCGATGGCGCTTTCTGTGATGACTTACGTGGGCATCTTGATGCGGCGCTTCGCGATGATTCCCGCCAGTTGCAGGCTGCGGACTATGCGCGCCGGTCTTTTCTGACGCGTGCTGTCGACTGGATCGCCTACGGGGTGATGCGTGCGGCTACCGTTGTGCTGGCTCACAAGGGTGAGTGGCGGTTTTGAGTTTTACCGACGCCGCACCAACGCCACGCCGCCTTCCCGGAACAGTGTATCGGCCGGAACTTGCGGGTCAATGCGGTCCGTGCGCGTGATCGCCAGTTCGCCGGCCTCCGGGGGCCGCGACGGTGTCACCTGTCCGCGATAAACGCTGAAACTGGGCGCCGCAAATTCCCATTGCACGGCCGTTCCGGGCAGCGTTGCCGCCAGCACCCCGGCGCGCTTCTGCGGGCCGTTAAGTACCTCACCCAGCCAGGGCGCCAACCCATAGCCCAGGGAAACACAGAGCAGCGCACTGGCAGCAACGCCGCGCTGCCACGCGGGCCGTTTACCAACGCGGCCAGGTCCGAACAACAGCACCAGCACCAGCGCTGCGCAACTTCCGGTAACCGCATAGAAAGCCGGTCCTGCCGCCGCTGCCGCGCGCTGGGCCTGTGCGGCATAGAAGGTGACCTTGGCTGCCCCCGCCACCGGGCTCCAGGCCTGCACCAGCGCCGGGACGCCCGGCAGGATCAACAGCAGAACCGCGGCGGGCACGAGCAGGTTGCGCACCGAGCCAGCGATTGCCACCTGCCGGCCTATCAACAGGAAAACGGGCGTCATTCCGTACAGCAGGTAATGCGGCAGCTTGGTTCCCGACAGCGAGAAGAAGACGAACACGAAGGCGAACCACAGCATCAGGTAGCGGTTGAGCGGCTGCTGGCGCCACTCGCCCGGCACGTGCCGGACTGCCTGCCATAACAAGCCGCTCCAGGGCAGCAGCAGCAGCGGCAGGAACACCGCGTAATACCAGAGGCTGCCGCCGTGGCCTTCCAGGGTGCCGTTGAAACGGTTGAGGTTGTGCCGCACGAGGAAGCCGTCGATGAACTCCCGGCCGTGCAAGTGCAGTTGCATCGCATACCAGGGTGCAGCCACGGCGGCCAGGATCAACCAGCCCACGGGGTAGGCCACGGCCCGCAGCCAGTCGCGCCAGCGCCGCTCGCTCGCACAGTAGGCCAGGCTGACGGCCAGTGGGATGAGTATGGCAATGGGACCCTTGGTCAGCACGCCCAGCGCCATCCACAAGTAGGTGCGGCGCAGGGCAGGGCGGCTGCCGTTTTCCAGGTGGCGCCACAGGTCGAACATCATGGCCGCCAGTAGCGCGTTGAGCAGGGCATCGGCCGTGGCGGCGCGGCTCATCACCAGCACGCCCAGGCTGCTGGCCGCCACCCAGGCCCCCAGCAGGGCGTTGCGCTCACCAAGGCGGGGCACGGCAAAGCGCACGATGGCGTAGATCCAGGCAAGCGCCGCCAGCGCCGAGGGCAGGCGCAGCGCGAACTCGTTGAGACCCAGGGTCCAGACGCTGGCCGCCTGCAGCCAATAGATCAGAATGGGCTTGTCGTAACGCGGCGCGCCGTTGAGCGTGGTGGAGAGCCAGTCGCCGCTTTGCAGGATCTCGCGCGTGGCCTCGGAGAAGGCGCCTTCGTCGTAATCGAAGAGCGGCCACAGCCCCAGGGTGGGCAGCAGCAGGACCGCGCAGACGGCGATCAAAAGCGCGCTGCTCGAGAGGCGCAGCCGGCTCATGCCGGGCCCCGCAGCGCACGCATCTGCTGCGCCAGGGTCACGCACGCGGCGCCGGCGCCCAGCGCGGCCAGCACCCATTGCAGCGGCTGCGCCAGCGGATAGCCGGTATCGGCCATCACGAGGAAAACCGCGCAGGCCAAAACCACCAAGGCAAAGGCCACGCTCGCCCACGGCCGCTGCCAGTAGGGCCAGCGCTGCGCCAGCGCGTCGCCGGCCAGACCGGCGAAGATACCCAGCGCGGCGCCACCGAGCGCGTCCGACGGCCAGTGCGCGCCCACCATGATCCGTGACGCGCCGACCAGCACGGCCACCGCCAGCACGGCGCACAGGGGCAGCCAGCGCGTGCGCAACGGCGGATAGCCCAGCGCGACCACCGTGGCCACCAGGAAGATGGTGATCGTATGCCCCGAGGGAAAGGCATTGTGGCCGCTGAGTACCTGGCCCTGGATGTGGAAGCTGGCAGGATCAAGCACGGCGGCGGGCCGTGGGCTGGCCGTGAGCCGCTTGCCAAGGGCCGAGAACAAACCGCCCAGCGGCGCCGCATACAGCCCGGCGGCGAGCAGTTGCGGCGCGCGCGGCAGCATCAGTGCGAGCAGCATTACCGCTGCAAGTCCGTGACCCAGCAGGGTCAGGCAGCTGGGCAGCGCCTCGGGAAGCCAGCGTGCACCCGCTGCATTGAGGGCCAGGAACGCCGGCTGGTTGAGGCCTGCGCCGACCATCGCGGCGGCCGCGAGCAGAAAAAACGCGGCCAGGGCCAGCAGGAGGCGGAGGGTAGGAGCACGCTGCATCGAGCGCAGATTCTACCGGCGCAAGGCCGCGATCTCGCCAGGCAGTGCCCGGGCTCGCGAGCCGCGCCCCCTCAGGACCCATTTCCACAAGATGTGGATGACATCGTTCGCTTCGCGCTATATGTAGTGGGCCAGTGACGCGGCAGAGCAGCGCGCGGCGTGGCGTGCAAGGCCGGTTTACCTCTGAGAAATGTTGCGTGAAGACAAGAAAAACGCATTTTCCCCTCTGAAACCGCTTGATTCTCCTCGTGGATCGCCTAGTATTGCGGTCACGCAACGAGAGCGCTCTTTGAGAAACATCGCAGGATCAAGAACGCTGTCGCTGTTACCTTCAATTCCAAACAGGAGATAGTTGATGGCTACTGCCAAGAAGG
>CAIQGU010000513.1 GCA_903871435.1 uncultured Burkholderiales bacterium
GAACTGATCGCGCTGATCGGCGCCAACGGCGCGGGCAAGACCACCAGCCTGCGGGCCATCACGGGCTCGCTGCCCTGGGCGGGCGCCATCGACTACCTGGGCGCAAGCACCCGGGGCGTCCCGTCGCACGTACTGCTGGAGCGGGGCCTCGTCATGGTTCCCGAAGGACGCGGCATCTTCACGCGCATGACCGTTGCCGAGAACCTCTTGATGGGCGCCTATTCGCGCAACGACAAGGCCGGCATCGCCCGCGATCTCGAAGAGCAGTACGCCACGTTCCCGCGGCTGCGCGAACGCGCGGAGCAACTGGCGGGCAATCTGTCGGGGGGCGAACAGCAGATGCTGGCCATGGCCCGCGCCCTGATGAGCCGCCCCAAGCTGCTCCTGCTGGACGAACCATCCATGGGACTCTCGCCCATCATGGTGGAAAAAATCTTCGACGTCATTCGCGCCGCCTCGGCGCGCGGCATTCCCATACTGCTCGTCGAACAAAATGCCCTGCTGGCGCTGGAGGCGGCCGATCGCGCCTACGTGCTCGATTCCGGCACGATCAGCTTGAGCGGCAAGGCGGACGACCTGCTGCACGATCCCAAGGTCCGCGAAGCCTATCTGGGCGAGTGAAAGCAAAACGCCGGGAATTCCCCGGCGTTTTGCTGACGACTTTGCGAACACCGCGGCAGGCGACTGCCGCGTCCCCTCAGAACGAATAGCCCGCCGCCACCACCCACGTACCGGGGTTGAAGTGGACGACCGTGGTGCGGCTGATGCCCGCGGTTATCGAATCGTAGTTGCTGTTGACCTGGGCGATTGAATACGACGCAATGGCGTTGAAATTCTTGTTGATCCGGTAGGCAACACCCAGGGTTCCGGCCGGACCGAAAGAATCCGACAGGTAGGTCTTGGTGGAGCCGCCGTTGGCGGCATTGCCGGCCGCCGTGGATTCGCGGTCGTAGAAGTGGGTGTAATTCATGCCAATGCCGATATAGGGCCGCAGCGCGTTGTGCTCGTCGAAGAACTTGTACTCGAGCAGCAGGGTCGGCGAGAACCACTTTGCGGTGGCTACCTCTACCCCGTTGAACGGCACCGATCCCAGGGTGGCAGGGCCCACGCCACGCGTGTGCGTCTTGGGCGGAACGCCGGCGGCCAGTTCCAGTTCCAGCGAAGACGAGAGGCGGCGCAGGTAGGCAAAGTACGGCGTGTTGACGTGATCGACCCGCAGATTGATGTGGGGCGGCGTGAACGGACCGCTGAGATCCGCGGCGCTGGCGTTGTACTTCACGAAGTACATGCCCACGCGCAGGGTGTTGGCAGGAACGGCGTCCTCGGCCGCGGCGGCCGTACAGGCAAGGCCGGCAACCAGCGCCGCCAGCGACCCGCAGGCAAGAGACGACCGCGAAGTCGCAAGGATTTTGCGTAGCGTCATGATCGGCTCCATCACTGAATCTGCCCAACGAATTTGTAGAAAGACCGCGCGTAATAAGTACAGGCGGGCGGCACCAGCGTTCCGTGGTACTGCTGGACGACGGCGTTGTTGATGTCCACCCCCAGGGTTGCCGTGGACGCGGCCGCAACGTCGGCCGCCACCACCTGCGCGGCGACGCCGGCGGCCCCCAGGATGAGGATGCCCTGCGGCGTGATGGGGGTGGTGCCGCTGAAGTTGGCGGAAAACGCCGGGGCAGTGATGACGGCACCCAGCGCGGCATTGGATATGACCGTGGGATCGGTGGCGCCGCCGGCAATGGCGGTGCCCGCTGCCGTGGCAGCGAGAAAGGCCACCTCGGAGGCAAGCCCCGCCGGGAAGGTCTGCGAGGGTGTCACCGGATCGGTATCAACCTCGGTCACCAGGGTTCCCACCAGGGGCTGCCAGTAGGCCAGCATGGTCGAGGTGTTGACCGGATAAAACACGGTGGGATCGTTCCGGCCACCGCACAAGGCGATGGGCGTGGTTCCATTGGGCGTCCAGCTGCGCATGTCGTTCTTGCCCAGCGCAACGCGCAACGGATAGGCCGTATTGGTGGCGAGCGGTACGCCCACTGCCAGCGTGCCCGCGTCCGCACCATCCGGATGGGCAAAGACGTCGGCCGCGTAGGCGATGCGCACACTGTTCTTGATGAGGTTGGAGGACCCGAATCCCAGCGCAAACAGCGGATTGGCCTGTGCGGCGGTGGTGAGGGCATCGAGCGGCGCAAGTCCGGTGGGCGTGGAACTGAACAGCGCGGTCTGCGGCAGCTTGCCGGTCGTGAAGATGGTGCCGATGGACTGCGTGCTCGGCAGCAGGGAGTCGATGCCGGTGGCGTAGGCGGCCTCGTAAATATCGCTGGTCTGCGCGTAGATGTTGCCGTAGGTCTTCTGGTAGCTCTCGGTGATGAGCGGCAGGAAGACCGTGGAGCCCAGGTCGACATTGCCGAACACGATGGCGTCGCCCAGTGCCTCGGTTGCATAGGGGCCCGACATGGGCGCTGCGGCCGTCACGGGCAGTCCGGCGGCCTGCATGGCCTTGTGCGTTGCCATGGCGACGTATCCGCCCTCGGAGTAACCCGTGAGCAGCAGCTGGCCGTTGTCCGATGCGCCCGCAAGGCCGCCCGACAGGGCCGCACGCGCCGCCGCCAATGCGTCCATCATGTCGTGTGCGTTCTGGGTAGCGTTAAGGTAGGGGTGGTAGTTGAGCGTAGCCACATCGGCC
>CAIQGU010000514.1 GCA_903871435.1 uncultured Burkholderiales bacterium
AATCACAGCATCGCTCTCTTCTTTATAACGACGTTTTAATTCTATTAATTGGCGTTCAGTGACAAGTGTGACAAGTGCCTGATAACTCACAACGGGATTGTTTTTTGCTAAATACTCTCCCAGCGCCTGCGCGTCTGGATGAGTTGCTTTGTAATGAGCTACCTTTTCTGGGTCAGGTTTACCGGTTGTAGGGTCTGGCGTATTTGCAATCACACCGTCGTATAAAGTGCTGGGTGTAGCTGCGCCATATACTGGAACATTGAGCATCGTGAAGTGCTGTTTATTTTGATTGGGTAATTCAAACTCGAGGGCCACGCGATTGACCAGCCGGTCGCCGTTTGTCGCAAAGCGAGGGTCGCGGGCGACTTCGGGATGGCCGATGATTTCCGTGAACTGCTGGAACTGCCGTTCATTGCCGATGGCGATGAAAATATCGCCGTTGCTCGTGGTCCATTTATCGTAGGGCGCGACGTTGGGGTGGGCGTTGCCCAGCGGCACGGGGCGCTTGCCGCTCAGCAGGTAGTTGGCCGCCTGGGGGTGCAGCAGTGCCGTGGCGCAGTCGTAGAGTGTCATGTCGAGGAATTGTCCGCGGCCGCTGCGCGTGCGTTCCTGGAGCGCCATGAGGATGGCAATCGTGGAATACATGCCCGTGGCCAGGTCCACCAGTGGCGTTGCCATGCGCACGCCCGTGCTGCCCACCTCGCCATTGACGCTCATGAGTCCGCTCATCGCCTGGACGACGGCGTCATAACCCGGCAATCCGCCCAGGGGACCGTCGGCGCCGAAGCCCGATACCCGGCAATGGATGAGCCGGGGAAAACGCTTTTCGAGGACATCGGCGTAACCCAGTCCCCACTTTTCCATCGTGCCCGTCTTGAAATTCTCGACCAGCACATCGGCATCGGCCAGCAGGCGCAGCACGACCTCGCGGCCCGCGGGGACGCTGATATCCAGGGCCAGCGCACGCTTGTTGCGGTTGACGCCCAGGTAGTAGCTGGCATCGCGGCTGCCATCCGGACGCTCGGCAAAGGGCGGACCCCACTGACGCGTGTCATCTCCCTGGGGCGGTTCGACCTTGATGACGTCAGCGCCATGGTCGGCGAGGATCATGGTGGAATAGGGGCCGCCCAGCACGCGCGACAGGTCGACGACCTTCACGCCGGCCAGCGCGCCGCCGCTGGCGGGGGTCGGGGTTGTTGTACTCAAGCTTGCTCCTCGGAAATGGTCCGGCGCAGGCGGTCGAATCCCTGCTGCAGGTCGTTGATGAGATCGGCGGGGTCTTCCATGCCGGCCGATATCCGGATGAGTCCATCCGGCAGACGCGCCGCGCGCAGGCTGCGCTCCGCCCGCGAAGGGATCAACAAGCTCTCGAAGCCGCCCCAGGAATAGCCGCGCCCGAAAAGTCGCATGCTGTCCACCAGGGTATTGACCGCGGCAACGGGAATTGCCGCCTGCAGTTCGACTCCGAAGAGGCCGCTGGCCCCCGAGAAATCGCGCTGCCATAGCGTGTGGCCCGGATCGCTTGCCAGGGGTGGATACAGCACGCGCGCCACTTCGGGCTGTTGCAGCAGCCATTCGATCAGGCGCTCGGCCGTGGCACGATGGCGCTCGAGGCGCGCATGCAAGGTGCGCAGCCCGCGCAGCGCCACCCAGCAGTCGTCGGGGCTCGCCGCCAGGCCCGTCGAGCGGATGAATGTGCGCATGGCCGGCGCCGTGGCGGCGTTGCAGGTAACCGTGCCCAGCAGAAGGTCGGCATGGCCGCCGATGTACTTCGTGGCCGCGTGCACGGACACATCGGCCCCGAGTTCGATAGGACGGCAGTACAGCGGCGTGGCCCACGTGTTGTCCGCCACCGATATCGCGCCATGCGCACGGGCAATAGCACTGATCTGGGGAATATCCTGGACTTCGAAGGTGTGCGAGCCTGGCGATTCGATGAGGATCAGCCGGGTTGTCGGGCGCAGCAGCGCCGCGATTTCGGCGCCCGCGCGCGGGTCGTAGAACGTGGTGGCCACGCCAAAACGCGCCAGGGTCCCGATGCAGAAGCTGCGCGTGGGGCCATAGGCGGAATCGGGCACGAGGATGTGGTCGCCCTGTCCGACAAAAGCCATGATGGCGCTGGTGCAGGCGCTCAGGCCCGAGGGCAGCGCCCAGGTGCGCTCGCCGCCCTCGAGCGCCGTCATCGCGTCGAGAAAGGCACGGTGCGTCGGCGTGCCGTGCAGGCCGTAGGTAACCGGCCCGCCATCGTCACCGCGGGCAGCGCGGGCAACCCGCTCGCGCATGTCGGCCACATCGGCGTGCAGCACGGTGGAACCGCGCTGCACCGGCGGATTGACGTATTGCTCGCCCGAATTGCCCGCCGGGGCTTCGCGGCCGAGCGTGACCAGCCGGGTACCGGTTTTCACGGCAGCGGCGCGGCGGCCGGCGCGGACGGGCAGCAGAATGCTGCGCGGGAGGCAAGGTTTTTCAACACGGAGTGCGATTGTAGTACGGTGCCCGGCCCGAGGCACCCGCCGGGCGGCGCGGCCGGGGCGGTGGCATGATTGCAGGACGCCGCGCTGATAAGCGGCAGCCGGGGAGGCGCTGATGCAAACGCAGGGGCTCGACTTCGACCTGGGCGACGATATCGATGCGCTGCGCGCAACGGTAAGCGCCTTCGCAGCGCGGGAGATCGCGCCGGACGCGCACGAGATCGATCGCAGCGATCGCTTTCCCGAGGGCCTGTGGCGCAAGCTGGGCGATCTGGGCGTGCTGGGGGTCACGGCGCCCGAACAATACGGTGGCGCCGCCATGGGCTACCTGGCGCACATGATCGCCATGGAGGAAATTTCGCGCGCGAGTGCGGCAGTGGGGCTTTCGTACGGGGCCCACTCCAATCTCTGCGTCAACCAGATCTGCCGCAACGGCAACGCCGAACAGAAGCAGCGCTACCTGCCCGGGCTCATTGCCGGAACATCCGTGGGCGCACTGGCCATGAGCGAAAGCGGCGCCGGCTCCGACGTGGTGTCGATGCGCCTGCGGGCCGAGGACAAAGGGGGCCATTACCTCCTCAACGGCACGAAGATGTGGATCACCAACGGCCCGGATGCGGATGTCCTGGTGGTGTATGCCAAGACGGCACCGGAACTGGCCCAGAATGGCATCACCGCTTTCCTCGTGGAGAAATCCATGAAGGGCTTTTCCGTTGCGCAGAAACTCGACAAGCTGGGCATGCGGGGCTCGCAGACGGGCGAGCTGGTTTTCGACAATTGCGAAGTGCCAGCCGAAAACGTGCTGGGCGAGGTCAATGGCGGCGTGCGCGTGTTGATGAGCGGCCTGGATTTCGAGCGCGCGGTACTGGCTGCCGGTCCGCTGGGCATCATGCAGGCCTGCATGGACCTGGTAATACCGTACGTCCATGAGCGTCGGCAGTTCGGCCAGGCCATCGGGGAGTTCCAGCTGATCCAGGGCAAGCTGGCCGACATGTACACGGCTTTATCCTCCTGCCGTGCCTATGCCTATGCGGTTGGCCGGAGCCTGGACCGGCTGGCGGGTGCGGCCGGGGCGGGACGCGCCCGCTCGGCCCGCAAGGATTGCGCGGGGGTCATCCTGCTGGCGGCCGAGCGCGCTACCTGGATGGCGGGCGAGGCCATCCAGATACTCGGGGGCAATGGCTACATCAACGACTATCCGGCGGGACGCTTGTGGCGCGACGCCAAGCTCTATGAGATCGGTGCCGGCACCTCGGAAATCCGCCGCATGCTGATCGGGCGAGAGCTTTTCAATGAGTCGCGTTAGGGTTGCCTCTCATTTTTCCCGGCATGAATTTGCAAGTTGTACTCAGACTTCAGGCGGCCCATTGATCGCGGGAGTGCAACGTGCGGATGCTGTCGCAGACGCGGTCCGGTTGCCCTGTGCCCGCCCCGGCCCCGGGGGTCGCGGTTGGCCCTGCGGGCCAACTCCACCGCGCAGCCGGCGCCGGTGGGGCGCAGCCGCCGGTGGCCTGCGCGACTCCCAGCAACGCGCTGCAGCTGCACAACTCTATCGTTGACCCTGCACATGACACCAAACTCCGAAGCGCTGAGCGAGGTTCCGCCGCCGAGAAGCGCCGCTGCGATATCAGGCTTCGCAAACGCGCCCGCACCTCAGGACGACGCCGGCAACATGCGCTTCGACCACTCGATGCCGCAACCGCGCGCCATCGCCCGCGCCATCCTCGACGGATTCGAGCTTCATTACCAGCGCTTCCGCTTCGTGGCCCAGCAGGCCAAGAGCCGTTTCGAGCGCGGCGACTGGCTGGGCATGCGCGAATCGGCGCGCGACCGGATCGACTACTACGACCAGCGCGTAATAGACGCGGTGGAACACATCGAGCGGGGCTTCGACCTGGCAAGCCTGGACGACCAGGAACGCGACCGCCTGTGGCAGGCCGTCAAGCAGCAGTTCATGGCATCGCTGGCCGACCATCGGCAACCCGAATGCGCCGAGACCTTCTTCAATTCGGTGTGTACCAAGCTGCTGCACCGCGCGTATTTTCAGAATGCGTTCCTGTTCGTGCGGCCGGGGGTCGCGACCGACTACATGGACTCGGATCCGCCCTCGATACGCAGCTACTACCCGGCCGCAACGGGTTTGCGCGCCACGCTGCGGCAGATCATCATCGACATGGGACTCGCCGCCCCGTTCGTCGACGTGGAGCGCGACCTGCGCCATGTCGTGCGGGCCGTCTGCGACGCCCACCGGCGTGGGGCTCCCAACGCGCTGGTCAGCCCCTTCCATGCCGAACCGGACTGCCAGATACAAGTGCTGTCCAACCTGTTCTTCCGCAACAAGGGGGCCTACCTCATAGGCCGTTTCATCAACGGTACGCGCGCGACCCCGCTTGCCGTGCCGCTGCTCCGGGACAGCCGCGGGCAGGTCTACATCGACACGGTTCTGTTCGGCGCCGACCGCATCGCGACCTTGTTCTCATTCACCCGGGCCTACTTCCTCGTGGACATGGAAGCACCGTCGGCATATGCCGATTTCATCAAATCCATCCTCCCGCACAAGCCGGTATCGGAGATCTACACGATGCTCGGCCTGCAAAAGCAGGGCAAGACACTTTTCTACCGCGATTTCCTTCATCACCTGCGGCATTCGACCGATCGCTTCGTGACGGCTCCGGGAATCAAGGGGTTGGTGATGACGG
>CAIQGU010000515.1 GCA_903871435.1 uncultured Burkholderiales bacterium
GGAATCATATCGCCCGCAGTTCGTTGCGGGTGTCGCTGCCGGAGGTGGGCTACGTTTTTGTGGGCGTGGTGATCGCTCTCTTGGCGATGCGTCTGGAACCTTGAGGGCTGGGGCATCAGGAGGACAGGTCATCCGTACCGGTACGGTGCCGGGGAGCCGATCCAGACCCGGCTAAGTGCAGGATTTCACCCCTTTTCGCTTCCTTAGAGGACGCCTCCTGGCGCTACCCTTGCCTCCGGATCAGGCCTGCCGGCATGAGCGCAGGGCGGGTTGCCTGAACCTAGGACGCGCATGCCCGATCAGACCAATCCTCCCAGCCGGTTCGCCTCCCGGACAAGCCGCGCGGCGCAGTCCTCCCGCGGCACTGCCGATTCGACCGCCGCAAGGGGCGTACCGCGCAATGTAATTGTCGATGCCCCCTCCCTGCGTCACGGCTTGTTTGTCTTTGCGCTTGAC
This sequence comes from uncultured Burkholderiales bacterium, assembly GCA_903871435.1. Taxonomy (GTDB): domain Bacteria; phylum Pseudomonadota; class Gammaproteobacteria; order Burkholderiales; family Burkholderiaceae_F; genus GJ-E10. The sequence continues at coordinate 457 of CAIQGU010000515.1, forward strand.
CGGCCCTGGCAGGACACGAAGTTCCTGTTCCAGGGTTTCCTGATCGCCAACGACGAGGATCTCGCCTTGCTGCGCGAGAGTTGCTCCTGGGCGATCGTGGATCTGGCCCGCTCCAAAGCCGAAGCCACCTTCGGGCTCGAGTCGCGGCCGGTGCCCGCGCAGCCCAACCGCGAAGTGGGGCGTGGCCGCGTAACGACGGACAAGCTCGAGCCGGGCGATGTCGTTCCTGCCCACCTCGCGCCACAGAACGAACAATCGCGGCGTGCGCGCGATGTCCGCATCGAGCAGTTGCTCGAGCGCACGGCCGGCCTGATGGGTCCGATGCCGGACGACCGGCGGCCGGCCGAAGTGCCGGCTTCCGAACCCCTGGTCGAGTACGCGCCCGCCCCGGCCACGATCGACGAGCACCTGCCAACGGCCTTGCAGGCAACCCGCACCGCCACCGATTCGCTGCGCAAGTTCTCCGAGCAGATCCTGACGCGTGGCGAGCTGCAGGTGCAGGCGATAGAGGCCGTGGCCTGCGAACTTACCGAATGCATGATCGAGAACCCGAACACGCTGCACTGGCTGCTGCGCGCCCGCCAGCGAGACCGCTCGACCTACGACCACAACATCGCCGTCGCCGTCTACTTGCTGGCCTTGGGAAGGTTGCTGGGCTACCCGCCCAAGCGCCTCATGGAGTTCGCCACCATCGGTCTGCTGCTCGACGTGGGCAAGCTGTTCGTGGACCGCGCGATCCTCACGAAGGCCGGCACGCTCACGGAGCTGGAATTGCGAGACGTGCAGCGCCATGTAGAGCTGGGCCTGGAGGCGCTGGCACCGGAAAGCAATTTGTCCGAATCGGTCATTGCTGGCCTTGCACAGCACCACGAGCGCCTCGATGGTACCGGGTATCCGCATGGGTTAAAGGACTTGGAAATCAGCATGGAGGGGCGCCTGGCAGCGATTGCCGACGGGTTCGCCGCGATGACGTCCGAGCGGCCCTACGCCCCCGTCATGACGGCGTACCAGGCGATGCAGGAGCTCTATCGGCGCAGCGGATCCTTCTATCAGGAATCGCTCGTCGACAAGTTCGTCGAGGCCGTTGGCGTTTTTCCGATCGGCTCCCTGGTGGAATTGAGCAGCGGCGAGATTGCGGTCATCGTGCGCCAGAACCGCCAGCGCCGCCTCGAGCCCTGCGTGCTGGTCATCACCGACCGGAACCGCGCGCCACTGGATACGCCTTTCGAAATCGACCTGATGAGCCAGCGCCAGCTGTCCGTTGAACACAAGCTCATCCGGCTGGCGCGCGCGCTCCCCGCCGGCGAAGTGGACTTCGACCTGGGCGCGCTCTACCTCAATTGAAGCCGTGGACGGATCGACCATCGCAGGTAAGCGGCACGAACCGTTGGCAGCGGAGCGGGCGCAGCACGGCATCGGCGCAGTTGAACTGGCGCGTGCGATTGACGCGCGCCTGAGCGAAACGCGCGGCAGCGGGGCGCGTGCCAACCTTGCGCTGCTTTTCGTCCGCCTGGCGCCCAGCGATGGACGCCGGCGCTTCCTGCCCGACGCCACGATGGCGGAACTGCTCGACTCGGCGAGCCGCAGCATCGACAGCATATTGCGCGTTGACGATCGGTTGTGCGTGCTCAGCCCCAACGA
>CAIQGU010000516.1 GCA_903871435.1 uncultured Burkholderiales bacterium
ATTTCCGGTATGCGGCTGATCGTCGAGGCCGTCGCCAGCGCCGGGTTGGGGTCGTTCACGTAATCGATGACGCGGGAGATGGTCGGACGCATATTGATCGTCACGCCGCCGTTGTCGTCAATCTGCGGCATCACGCTCATGACGAAGCCCACGGGCACGGTGTTGGGCGTCGAGCTGTAGGTCACGACCGCCTGCGTGGTGGCGCTGCCGGGCGTGACGTTGACGTTGATCGTGAAGTAGACGAGGTTGTCCACCACCTTGAGCACCGCGGTCTGGTTGTTGAGCACGCTGAGCTTGGGGCTGGACAGGACCTTGACCTTGCCGAAGGACTGCAGCAGGGACACGGCCACGCCGATATTGCCGTGGGCGCCGGTGTCGAGGTAGCGCAGCACGCCCAGCGACGGGGTGGAGGCCGCGCTGGCCAAGCCGGCCACCGTGGCGCCGCCGGGCAGGCTCGAACTGGTTGGCGGAACCGTCGGGAACACGATGCCCCCCGGGCCGGTTCCCGAAAGCGCGCCGCTGGTGAGCGCCTGCGCTCCGCCGGGCTGCTGCTGGAAGGACCAGCCGCCGCCGTTGAGATTCATCTTGGACCAGTTGACGCCCTGCTGATACTCCTCGGACAGCTGCACTTCGACGATGGTCGCTTCGATCAGCACCTGGCGGTGGGCGCTGTTGAGCATGCGATTGATGACGGCCTGCACGCGTTCGTGCTCGCGCTGCGTGGCGATCACCGTCAGCATGCCAGTCTCGCGGCTGGCGATCACCGCCTTCTTGGCGGTTGCGGGCAGTTGGCGCGCGGCGGGTGGGTTGCCGGCCGTGCCAACGGCCGGTGCGGCGGCGACCGCCGCCGCGGGCTGCGCCGCGCCAGCCGGAGGCGGAGCCACGGGGCCATTGACGGTGGTTCCGGCCGCCGGACTGGTCACGCCGTTGGATTTGCCGCCAGCGGCTTCGGCCGTGCTGGCCTGCGCGGCGGCTGCCTGTCCCTGCAGCTGCGCGCCGGTCAAGGCTGCTGCGCCGGTGCCACGCACCGCGGGCACGCCAACGATGGCGGCGATGCTGTCGACCAGCGAATCCCAGAAGTGGTTGGAGCTATCGATCGTCACTTCGGTCGTCGAATTGTTCGAGGACTGGCCGCCGCTGCCGCCCAGCGGGCTGCCGCCAGCCGCCGAGATCAACGTCGCCACCGTCGTCGTCGACTTCGAGTCGCGGGTCATGTTCACGTAATCGATCGGATACTGGTGCAGGTAGGGCACATCGGCCTGGACCAGGAGGGTCTTGCCGTCGAATTCGTAGCGCAGGTCCACCTGGCGCGCGAGGCGGTTGAGGATCTGCGGCAGGGTCTGTTCAATGGCGTTGATGGAGACATGTCCCTGGATGCGCGGGTCGACATCGACGTTGACCTTGGCGTCGCGCGCCACGGCAAACAGCAGGTCGCGGATATCCACGTCGCTCACGACCACCGAGTAGCGGTCGAGGTGGGGCGTATCGCGCGGCCGCGGTGCCGGCGTGCTTTCCACGAGATCGGGCACCGCGTCGGCCGTGGGCGCCTTGGGCCGCATCACGGCCGATGCCGCCGCCTGTGCCGTAATGTCCGTATGGTCCGGACGCATGGGCGGCGCAGAGCACGCGGATACGAGCACGCCAACGACAAGCAGGCCAACGCGGGCCGCGGCGTTGAGGCCCAGCCGCGCTCCGCCCGCGGCAAAGCCACGTCGGTCCGCCGCCGGGACAGCCCGGCGTCGATCGGATTCTTGCTGCATTCCACACCCCCACTGAACTGCGTTTCCGACACCACGGGGCGCATATCGATGCATAAATGCGCGCCCCGCGACCTGCCGGCGGATTTCTTACCCGTTTCTTGGGGACGATTCTGGTCTGCAGATTTGGCTGCCAATCCAAGGATTAGCGCCGCTGTCCTCACCCTCTTTGTCTCTTTGACGCGACGCTGCGCCCGTACGATGCCGACATGGACAAGACCCTCTTGGCGGCGAACCCGGTACTGCGAACGGCTGCGACCGGATCGGCCGCGACCGCGGCCGCAACTCTTGCGGCACCCGCTACCGCACCCGCTGCGGCAAACTCGGCTGCACCCGCCGCGGAACCTGTTAGCGCACCGGTACCGTCGGCCATCCGGTTTCGCGCCGTGGCCAAGCGGTTTCACGGCCGCGATGTGCTGCGCGATGTCAGTTTCGATGTTCCCCAGGGCTGCAGCGTGGCCATTGCCGGCGTCAATGGCGCCGGCAAGAGCACGCTGCTGCGTTGCCTGCTCGATTTAGCCCGGCCCGATTCGGGGCAGATATTCATCGGACATCGCGAGAGCAACCATCTTCATGCGCGTGCTGAACTGGGCTGGCTGCCGGAACGCTTCGTTCCGCCCGCCCACCTGAACGCGCGCGAGTGCCTGGAATGGCTTGCGGGTCTGCGCGGCACGAATCTCGATGTCCCGCGCATGGAGGCCATGGCCGCCGAGCTGGGGCTCGACGTACGCGCCCTCGATTCGCGGGTGCGCGAGCTCTCCAAAGGCATGAACCAGAAGATCGGGCTCATGTCGATCGGTCTGTCGGACTGTCCCATCTGGGTGCTCGACGAGCCCATGAGCGGCCTTGATCCGCTGGCCCGGCGCAACGTCACGCGCTTGATCGAGGGCGCGCGCGCAGCCGGCCGCACCGTTTTGTTCACCACCCATGGCTTGCGGGATCTCCCGGCCTTGTGCGATCGCCTGGTGGTGCTGCATGACGGCGCCGTGCGGTTTTGCGGCACGGTCGAAGCATTCGCCGCGCAGTACGGATCGAGCGACCTGGAACTGGCGTTCCTCGCCTGCCTGCAGGAATCATCGCCGGGGGCAGCCTGCGCCCGGCCCGAGCATGCTCTGGAAGGATGTGCTGCATGAGCACGGTTGCCAAGACCAGGACGCGGCCCGCCGCCCGGCTGCCGGTGGACGGCCCGGGGCTGTTGCCCAGCGGCATGCCCACGCCCTACGCCACGCGGCTGCTGCGGCGGATGGTCAACGACCCCGCCGGGCGCTTGTTGTATCTGGATCACTTTTCGCTCAAGAGCGCGCCCTTCCAGATAACGCCCAATCCGGATTTCTTCTACGGGGCCGGTGATCGCGGCCACATGCTCTACGCCCTGCTGTATTGCCTGCGCCACGGCAATGGCATCACGACGCTGACCGGCGAAGTGGGCACCGGCAAGACCATGCTGGCGCGCATGCTGCTCTCCTGCGCGCCCAAATCCCTCGACATTGCCTTCATCGCCAATCCCTCGCTACGCCGCTCCGAGGTGGTGCCGGTTATCGCCGACGAACTGGGCATCGATGTGAGCCAAGCGCCGCCCGCGCAGGGCCTGCGCCTGCTGCAGCGGGCCCTGATCGAACGCTATGCATCGGGCCGGCGCGTTGTCCTGGTCGTGGATGAGGCCCACGCGATGCGGCTCGATGTCCTCGAGGAAATACGCCTGCTGTCGAACCTCGAGAGCGCCTCGCACAAGCTGCTGCAGATCCTGCTGGTCGGACAGGAGGAATTGCGCGCCACCCTGGCCCAGCCAGCCCAGCGGCCCCTGCGCGAACGCATCACGCAGCGTTTCCACCTCGCCCCGCTGGCGGAAGAAGAGGTCGGCGCCTACCTGGCCTATCGCATGCAGCGCGCCGGTGCCTCGCCGGAGACCTTTGATCCGGCTGCCGTCAAGATGATCGCCCGCGGATCCATGGGTCTCATCCGTCGCATCAACATTCTGGCGGACAAGTCGCTCATGGCGGCTTACATCGACAATTTTCCGCGCGTCATGCGCAGCCACGTGGACCTGGCGCTCAACGACGCCGCTTTCCAGGCGATACGGGGCGGCGGCGGGCGCATCCGCCCGGTAGCCGTCAAGCCCACCACCCTGGGCCGGCTGTGGCGCCGCTACGGACTGGGCCGGGTTGGCCCGCGGTAGTCGCATGACGGGACTCACTTGTGATGCTGTTGCCGGCCGGCCTGCCGGCCCCCGCGCGGCCCTGATAGCCGTGGCGGCACTGGCGCTGCCTTTGGCACTGTTGCTGACACTGGCCGGCTGCGCGGCATCGCCGACAAGTTCAGCCGCGCCCCTGCCGCCGGCTGCCGGCATAGCCAACCGGCCGGACGGGGAGGGTTACGCCGGCGTCGGCGAGCTGCTGGTACGCATCGGTGTGCAGCAAGGCGGGCCCAGCTGGACCGAGACCCTGACCGAAAGCATGGCGCTCAACCCCAAGCACGAACGCGCCTACGTGGAAATCCGCTATCAGGGCCTCGACAGCCTGGGCCGCGCGGTTTTCGAACGCCGTGACGGCGATGCGCTCGCCGCCGCCGCACCCAATACCGTCCTGCCCCGGACAGCCAAGGGTACGGTGCTGGCACCGGCCGCGCCGGTCGCTGCCGCGGCCGATACCGGTGCGGGCATCGGCACCGACAACGCGGCCACCGCACCCAATACCCGCGATATCGCCATGGATCTACGCCTCAGCCGCCAGCTCCACATCCAGGGCAAGATCGTCGAGGTGGTGGAGGCCACCACCTCGGGGGTGGTTTTCCGCCTGTATTGAGCAAGCGGTTGAGCCGCCCGGTAAGCAGCCTGTCATGCAGCCCGTTGAGCGGCCCGGCCGGCGCGGACCAGAGCGAGTAAGATACGGGGATGAGATATTGCATATGAAGTTCGGCGCGAACCATCGTCCGCCGGCACCCTTATCCGCCCACGCAACGTCTGCTTGCGTCCGCCCGGCCCACCACTCCTGATGTCCGACTACTCCGACTTCGACCATTTTGGTCTTGATCCGCGGCTGGTAGCGGCCGTGCGCGCCCTGGGCTACCTCAAACCCACGCCCATACAGTCCAAGGCCATACCCATCGTCCTGAGCGGCAAGGACGTCATGGGCGCCGCCCAGACGGGTACCGGCAAGACGGCCGGATTTGCGCTTCCCATCCTGCACCGCCTGATGCCCTTTGCCAGCACCAGCATGTCGCCGGCACGCCATCCGGTGCGCGCGCTCATCCTGGCACCCACGCGTGAGCTCGCCGATCAGGTTGCCACCAACGTGCAGCAGTACGCGGCCCAGTCGCCCCTGCGCTGTGCCGTGGTCTTTGGCGGCGTGGACATGAACCCGCAGACCGAAGCGCTGCGCGCCGGCGTCGAGATCATCGTCGCCACGCCGGGCCGGCTGCTCGACCACCTGCAATCGAAGAACACCTCGCTGGGACAGGTGCAGACGGTGGTGCTCGATGAAGCCGACCGCATGCTGGACATGGGCTTCCTGCCGGATATCTCGCGCATCCTGCAGCTCCTGCCCAAGCAGCGTCAGAGCCTCATGTTCTCGGCGACGTTTTCCGAGGAAATCAAGCGCCTGGCTGCCAACTTCCTCAACGAGCCCGTGCTGGTCGAGGTGTCGCAGCGCAATTCCACCTCCACCAATGTGCGCCAGGAACTCGTCAAGGTTCACGAGTCGGAGAAAAGCGCGGCACTGCTCGCGCTGCTGCGCCAGCGGGATCTCTCCCAGGTGCTGGTGTTCGTCAATACCAAGATCGGCGCGCGCCGCCTGGCCCAGCTGCTGCAGCGCGAAGGCGTCAACTCGGACGCCATCCATGGCGACAAGACGCAGGACGAGCGCATGAAGGCGCTGGAAGCCTTCAAGGCCGGCACGATCCGCGTCCTGGTAGCCACCGACGTCGCCGCCCGTGGCCTCGACATCACCGAGTTGCCCGGGGTCATCAATTTCGACGTGCCTTTTGCACCCGAGGACTACATCCATCGTATTGGCCGCACCGGCCGTGCCGGTGCGCTGGGGCTGGCCATCACCATCGCCAGCGGAGCCGACGAAAAAGCGGTAGCGGCAATCGAGAAACTGACCAAAAACGCCATCGTCGTGGCTACGGTTGATCTTCCTGCCGATTCGCGTCGTGCGGGTGTCGATGAGCCGCGCGACACGGGGCGCCCACGTGCTCATGGCCGCAGTGAAGGGCGCGGCGAGTCGCGCTCCGAAGGCCGTGCCGAGCCGCGTGGCCGCCGCGATGGGCATGCCTCTGCCGGGCGCGAGCGCGGTGTGCCGGCACCAGCGCCGGTCGACGATTTTTTCTTCAAGCCTTACGAGCCCAGCGCGGCCGACACGGCGGCGCAAGCGGCGGTCAGCGATGCGCCGCACGTCAAACCCGCCGAGGGCCGTCCGCTGCGGCGCGCTGCGCTGTTGGGCGGCTTCAAGCGCTGACGCGCTCCTCGGCTGCCACTTTTACCACCGTCACCGTACACACGGCCTCGGCCACCACCTGGGTCGATACGCTGCCCATGTAGCGCCGCAGGGACGATGCGCCCCGCGACCCGATCACGATGTGATCGACGCGGTTGGCGCGGGCGTATTCCAGGATGGCCTGCGCGGGATCCGGCGCTTCGAGCACATGGAAGGTCACGCGCCCGACCGTCAGGCCCAGGGGCCGGGCCCAGTGCTGGAGCTCTACGAGCCGCTGCACGTGCCGATGCCGGCCATCCCGGTCGGTGGTTTCGTCCATGGCTATCCGGTTGGTCCTGAGCACCGCAAGGCACGCCAGCCGGGCCTCGGGCGCCGCGCTCAGCACGTCGCGCACGGCCGAGCGCAGCGCATCGGCCAGTGCCTCCCACTCCTGCGACAGATCCACCGCGGCCACCACGATGGGCGCGCGATTGAGTTGCTGCAGCGTCGTGCGCGTCGATGGCCGGGCCGCCAGCCGCTGCGTGAGCCGCCGCAGGCGGGTCCAGGTGGATTGTCCGCGCGTGACTGCCGCGCGCGCGGTAAGTGCAACGCTTTGCGGATGCGTGAGGTCGAAGGCCAGCTGCGCGGCGGTGGCATAGCGCCGCTCCGGATCCACTTCCAGGC
>CAIQGU010000517.1 GCA_903871435.1 uncultured Burkholderiales bacterium
CACAACGCCCGCAATGCCTTGGCCGCTGCCGCCGCCTGCATCGCCGCCGGCATCGATGGCGCTGCCATTGCACACGGCCTTGCCCGTTTTGCGCCCGTGGGTGGCCGTGGCACGCGCGGCCGGACCGCCAGCGGAGCCTTGCTCATCGACGAGAGCTACAACGCCAATCCCGATTCGGTGCGCGCGGCAATCGATCTGCTGGCCGGACAGCAGGCGCCACGCGTGCTCGTTCTGGGCGACATGGCGGAGGTTGGTGCCCGGGGACCCGAGTATCACCGCGAGGTGGGCGGATATGCGCGCGAGCGCGGCATCGACCACCTGCTGGCCCTCGGCGACCAGGCTGCGCTGGCTGTCGAGGCATTCGGCGGGGGCGCACGCCACTTTGAAACCGTCGAGGCTCTCATTGCGGAGACGCAATCGCTGACGCAGAAAGAACCGCGGTCGACGGTACTCGTGAAAGGGTCCCGCTTCATGCGCCTCGAGCGCGTTGTGACGGCGCTGGCGGCCGGTGCCCCCGGACCGGGAGCCGTCCAACATGCTTAAGGAACTCTTTCAGTGGCTGTCCCAGGATATCCACAGCTTCGCCGTCTTCAACTACCTGACCTTGCGGGCCGTCCTGGCGGCCGCCACATCGCTCACGATCGGGCTCTTCAGCGGCCCCTATGTGATCCGCAAGCTGACCGCGCTGAAGATCGGCCAGGCGGTCCGCAACGACGGGCCGCAGTCGCACCTCGCCAAGTCGGGCACGCCCACCATGGGGGGCGCCCTGATCCTGCTGTCGATCGCGGTGACCACGCTGCTTTGGGCGGACCTGGCCAACCGTTTTGTCTGGGCCGTTCTGCTGGTGACCCTGGCATTTGGCGCCATCGGGTGGGTCGATGACTACCGCAAGGTGGTGCATCGCAATCCCAAGGGCATGTCGAGCCGCGAGAAGTACCTCTGGCAGTCGCTGGTGGGCGTGGTGGCCGCGCTGTACCTGGCGTTTGCCATCGCGGCGCCCTCGACGCGCGAGATGTGGCCGCTCATACAGCGATGGGCCGGCAACGGCTTCGTGCTGGACCTGCCGGCACGCTCCGACCTGATCGTGCCCTTCTTCAAGAACATCGGCTACCCCATGGGCGTGCTGGGTTTTGCGGTGCTGTCGTATTTCGTGATCGTCGGCTCCAGCAACGCCGTCAACCTCACGGACGGACTCGATGGGCTGGCCATCATGCCCACCGTGATGATCGGCGCCGCTCTCGGTGTGTTCGCCTACGTCATCGGCCGCGCCGACTTTGCCCGGTACCTGCTGTTTCCCTACATCCCCGGCGCTGGAGAGCTGGTCATCTTCTGTGGCGCGATCGCCGGGTCCGGGCTGGCCTTCCTCTGGTTCAATGCCTACCCGGCCCAGGTCTTCATGGGCGATGTGGGCGCGCTGGCGCTGGGCGCGGCCCTGGGAACCATTGCAGTCATCGTCCGCCAGGAAATCGTGCTCTTCATCATGGGCGGCGTCTTCGTGGCCGAAACCGTGTCGGTGATGCTGCAGGTGAGCTATTTCCGGTGGAGCGGCGGCAAGCGCATTTTCCGCATGGCGCCCCTGCACCACCATTTCGAACTGTCCGGCTGGAAGGAGACCCAGGTCGTCGTGCGATTCTGGATCATCAGCATGATGCTCGTTCTGGTCGGGCTGTCGACCTTGAAGATCCGGTGATGAAACGCGCGCTCATACTCGGCCTGGGGGAAAGCGGCATTGCCATGGCGCGCTGGCTGGCGCGCGAGGGCTGGAACCTGCGCGTGGCCGACACACGCCAGGAACCGCCCATGCTGGCGGCACTGCAGGCAGAACTGCCTGAGGTGGGACTCGCAACGGGCGCCTGGGACGCGAGCCTGCTCGACGGCGTCGAGCTGATGGCGCTGAGCCCCGGGCTCTCCCCTCTGCAGGAGCCGCTGCACGGCCTCATAGCCGAAGCCGACCGGCGTGGCG
>CAIQGU010000518.1 GCA_903871435.1 uncultured Burkholderiales bacterium
CGCGCCGGCGGACAATCCGGAGCGTGCGGCCGCCACGCTGCGTGACGCGCTGGCCAAGCTGGGGGCCACGCTCTTTGCGTCGGGCGCCGTGGAAATTCAATGGCAGCGGCCGCGCTTCATACCGGCGTCGGCGGCCAATGCGTGGCGCCGGGAGGCGGTGGAAAAACTCGAAGCGCTGCGACTATCGAGCCTTCAGCGTTTGCCCCGCGCGGCGCCCGCCGAGCCGCCGGCGCGTTACCCGGCCGACAGCCTGAGCTACCTGGGCAATGTGGCCAACCGGGAGGCCGCGGCGTTCTATGCGCGCCATGGCGTGCAGGTGATCGAAGCGGCCTACGAGAGCCACCAGGAGCTGGGTGACGTCAGCCTGATGATCACCAAGCATTGCGTGCGCTGGTCGCTCAGCCTTTGCCCGAAGCAGGCCAAGGGTGTGACGGGTGTGCAGGGCACCGTGCGTGCCGAACCCATGACGCTCATCAACGGCAAGGAGCGGCTCTCGCTCGTTTTCGACTGCAAGGCCTGCGAGATGCATGTGGTGGGCCGCATGAAGAAATCCATACTGGCTTCCGTGCCAGCGGTGCCGGTGAGCTTCCAGCCGCGGGCTATCTCCCGCTTGGCACCGCCGTCGGGGGGCTGAGGCCTTCTGATCTGTGCGCCGATTTCGCACAGACGCATCTTTCTCTTTCGTTCGTGCTCGTGCGAGGTTCGATCGCGCGTAGGTGGTCGCATGCGAGAGGCGGCTGCCCGGTGTCCGCTTCGGCCCCTGCGGGTGCGGTCGGCCCGGTGGGCCGACTCCACTGCGCTGCTCGGCACTGGGGCGCACGGCCGATCTCGCTCTGCGGCCTGCGGCCGCGCCGCTCAGACAAGCGGCCGTGAGTCAGAGGACGAAGCGCGCTGCGCGCGCCGCCCCAGTACCTCCGCTGCTCGTCGCCAACCGAAGGGGCCGCTGCGGACACCGGGCAGCCGCCTCTCTTGGCGGGCACCGGGGCACGGCGACGCTGGGCAAGTGGATGTGACCGCGCGGGGTCAGGCCTTGCGTAATTCTCCCAGCGCTTCGTCGACGCGCTCGACTGCCACGATCTCCAAGCCCTCGATGGGCTGGCGCGGCGCATTGGCCTTGGGAATGACCGCGCGCGAAAAACCCAGCTTGGCCGCTTCGCGCAGCCGTTCCTGGCCGCGCGGCGCGGGTCGCACCTCGCCGGCCAGCCCCACCTCGCCAAAGACCACCATGCCGCGCGGCAGCGCGCGGTTACGCAATGAGGAGCCCACGGCCAGCAGCACGGCAAGGTCGGCCGCCGGCTCCTCGATACGCACGCCACCCACGGCGTTGACGAAGACGTCCTGGTCGAAGGTTGCCACGCCCGCGTGACGGCTCAGCACCGCGAGCAGCATCGCCAGGCGCTGCGGATCGAGCCCGACGCACAGGCGGCGCGGATTGGGCACGTGCGCGGCATCGACCAGTGCCTGGATCTCGACGAGCAACGGGCGCGTGCCTTCCTGAGTTGCGAGCACGCAGGAGCCGGGAACCAGCCCACCCTTGCCGTCGGCGCCATGGTGCGACAGGAACAGCGCCGAGGGATTTGCCACCCCGCGCAGCCCACGATCGGTCATGGCGAACACGCCGATCTCGTTGACCGCGCCAAAACGGTTCTTGATGGCGCGCACCAGCCGGAACGACGAGTGGCTATCGCCCTCGAAATAGAGCACCGTGTCGACCATGTGCTCCAGGACACGCGGTCCGGCCAGGGCACCCTCCTTGGTGACATGGCCAACCAGCACGACACAGGTGCCGCTCTGCTTGGCCAGGCGCGTGAGGGCTGCAGCGCATTCGCGTACCTGCGACACCGAGCCGGGCGCGGACCCCAGCTGCGCCGAGTACAGGGTCTGGATCGAATCGACCACCACCACCCGTGGGCGCTCGCGTTCAATAGCCGCGACGATGCGGTCGAGGTCGATTTCGCTGGCGATGTGGAGCTGCGGAACCGTGGCCGCATCGATGCCCAGGCGCTGGGCGCGTAGCGCCACCTGGCCGACGGATTCCTCGCCGCTGACGTAGAGGGCGGGCACGCGCCCGGCCAGGGATGCCAGGGACTGCAACAGCAGCGTCGACTTGCCAATGCCCGGGTCGCCACCGATGAGTACGACGCCACCGTCGACGAGGCCGCCACCCAGAACGCGGTCAAATTCCTCGACGCCGCTGGAGATGCGCTGCAGGTCCGTGGGCTTGACGTCACCCAGCGCCGTGACCTCGGCCGCCGGCGCGAGGCCGGCGCGCGGGCGCGGACCGCCCAGCGTGGTGGCGGCTTCAGTCAGGGTGTTCCAGGCCGCGCAATGCGGACACTGGCCCTGCCATTTGGCACTGCTGCCACCGCAGGCACTGCAGACGAAACGGGGCGCGGCGCGGCTCATGTTGCGCTCCCCGTCGCGCTACACGAGACGCTATAGGGGGCACTCCATGCTGCTCTCCCTGTTGGGCCCGATGGCGCGGCACCGGCCGCGGGACCGCCGGCCGCCCTCATGCGCCCGCCGTCGCTTCGCGCACGCGTGCGGGCAGGCGGCTCAGCAATTCGTACCCCACGGTGCCGACGCGTTGCGCGACCTCGTCGACGGAGATGTTGGGCCCCCACAATTCGACCGGACTGCCCACGACGGCGTCGGGTACCTCGGTGAGGTCGACGGTCAACATATCCATGGAGACGCGGCCCACCAGTGGTGCCCGGCAGCCGCCCACCCAGACCGGCATGCCCTCGGGAGCGGTGCGCGGGTAACCGTCGGCGTAGCCGCAGGTGACCACGCCGATGCGGCTGCGCCGGGCGGCGGTCCAGCGGCTGCCATAACCCACCGTTTCTCCGGGGGCGAGCTCGCGCAGCGCCAGCACGCGCGCCTGCAACTGCATGGCCGCACGCAGGCCCAGGCTCTCCGCCGAGGTGCCGGCAGCGGGCGAGGCGCCATACAGAGTGATGCCCGGCCGCACCGCCTCTGGGCCGCCATCCGGATGAAGGAACAGGGCAGCGGAATTGGAAATACTCCATGCTCCACGCCAGTCGGGCGCCAGTGCGTGCAGCGCGGCGCGCTGGCCCCGCACGGTGGGCCCAGGCAACTGCTCTTGATCAGCGTTGGCCAGATGGGTCATGAGGGCCACGACCTGCACCTGCGGCAACGCGGCAACGCGCGCGCGCACCGCGTTGGCCTGCCCGGCGGGAAATCCCAGGCGGTTCATGCCGGTATCGAACTTGAGGTAGATGCTGACGCGCCGGTCGGCTGGCAGGTGTTCGAGCATGGCGAGCTGGTCTTCGCAGTGGACGACAACCGTGAGATCGAGCGCATCGACGACAGCGAAATCGCGCATCTCGAAGACGCCCTCGAGCAACAGGATGGGTTTGCGCCAGCCGGCGTCGCGCGCCCGCTGCGCCTCGTCGGCTTCGAGCAGGGCGAGGCCGTCGGCAGCGCCAAACGCGCGCACGGCGTTTTCTATGCCGTGGCGGTAGGCGTTGGCTTTGACCACGGCCCAGATCGGGCGTGAGCCGGCGCGGGCGCGCGCCTGGGCAAGGTTGTGCGCGAGCGCGGACAGGTCGACCAGCGCCTGCAGGGGACGGGACGAAGACGGGGAAGGGGGAATACGCGCCACCGGTGCAATCCTTGGGAAGACCCCTGAAGAATAGCCCCAGTTGCCAGCCGCTGGCGGGCGCGCCGCAGCAGCGCTCCGCCTACGGTACATGCGGACGGCCGCGCGTGTTATAAATCGCGCCACCCTGGATACGCAACCGTTGTCCTCCCCCCCTCCCCCTTCCTATTCCGCTGGCGGCCGCGCCCGATGAACCGCGCTTTCTATACGGTCATGGCAGCGCAGTTCTTTTCATCGCTGGCCGATAACGCGATGCTCATCGCCGCCCTGGCGCTGCTGCAGGAAATGCAAGCGCCGGATGCCACCCGGCCCATGCTCAAGTTGTTTTTTTTCGTCTCCTATGTCGCCCTCGCGGCCTTTGTCGGTCCCTTCGCCGACTCCCGGCCCAAGGGCCGCGTGATGTTCTACACCAACGGCATCAAGTGCGCCGGCGGCGCTCTCATGCTCTTTGGCTTCCATCCGCTGCTCGCCTACGCCGTCATCGGCTTTGGCGCTGCTTCGTATTCGCCGGCCAAATACGGCATCGTGACCGAACTGCTGCCACCGGAAAAGCTCGTGGCCGCCAACGGCTGGATAGAGACGCTAACCGTAGGTTCCATAGTCCTGGGGACCTCGGTGGGAGGGCTGCTGGTTTCGACCCGCGTCAGCTCGGTGCTGGTCGGCTTCCTGCACCTGCCGCTGGGTCTGCACTTGAGCGCCAGCCAGGCTGCCATCGGCCTCATCGGCCTGCTCTATGCGCTGGCAGCGGGTATCAACCTGCTCATACCGGACACCGGCGTGCGCTACGTGCAGCCCCAGCGTTCTCCTGCCATGCTGCTGCGCAACTTCGCGTTCTGCGTGAAGACCCTCTGGAGCGACCGGCTCGGGCAGATCTCGCTGGCGGTCACGACCCTGTTCTGGGGCGCGGGGGCCACCTTGCAACTACTGGTGATCGCATGGTCGCAGCACGCTCTGGGGATGGGGCTGTCGAAGGCGGCAGTCCTGCAATCGGTGACCGCCATCGGTGTCGCGCTCGGCGCGGTCATCGCGGCGCTGCGGGTGTCGCTGCGCCAGTCGTTCCGAGTGCTGCCCTACGGGATTGCCATGGGACTGGTGGTCGTGGCCATTGCCCTCGTGGACTTTCGCATTTTCCCGCCCGGCGGCCTCACGATCGGCACCGTGACCATCGGCTGGGCTACCCTGGTGGCAGCGGGGCTGATGATGCTCATCGGCGCACTGGCGGGGTACTTCATCGTACCGATGAACGCCCTGCTGCAGCACCGCGGCTACGTGCTGCTATCGGCCGGCAATTCGATCGCCGTGCAGAACTTCAACGAGAACCTGGGCATCCTGTTCATGCTTGCGGCCTACACACTGCTCATCATGGCCGGCGTAACGGTCAAGTTCACCATGATCATCTTCGGGCTCTTCGTGTCCAGCGCCATGGCGCTGGTAATACTTCGGCATCGCAGCAACCAGCGCGCTTTCGACGCGGTGGCGCTGATCGGTGATACGAATCACGGTGTCGCCACGGAGATTGCCGCCGGTGGCGCCAGCAAGTCATAGGTATCCCGGGCCAGCAGCAGATCTTCCCAGGCCCTTGCCTTCTCGGCAAGATTGCGCAGCAGGTAGGAAGGGTGGTACGTGACGATGGCCGGCACGCGCAAGCTGCCGGCACCATCGTCCACGACGACCTCGTGCACGCGGCCGCGCAGGCTGGCTATGGACGCGTCCGTTCGCAGCAGCGCGTCGACGGCAAAACGCCCCAGCAACACCAGCAGGCGTGGCCGCAACAGCGCGATCTGGCGGCGCAGGTAGGGCGAGCATTGCAGCACTTCCGGGGGCTGGGGATTGCGGTTGCCCGGCGGCCGGCACTTGAGCACGTTGGCGATGTAGACGCCGTGCGCATCGGGCCGATCGCGGCCCAGGTCCACGGCGGCCAGCATGTTGTCGAGCAGACGCCCCGCCTGACCGACAAAGGGTTCGCCGCGAGCATCTTCCTCGGCGCCCGGCGCCTCGCCAACGAACATCCAGTGCGCAGTCGTGAGGCCCACGCCGAACACGGTCTGGGTGCGGGTTTCACACAAGCCGCACGCAATACACGCGGTTACCGCGGCTTCCAGGCTTGCCCAATCCGGCAGTTCGCTGACGGCCGACAGCGGGCC
>CAIQGU010000519.1 GCA_903871435.1 uncultured Burkholderiales bacterium
AAATTCGGCAGGGATCTGCGCAAACCTTGCTGCCGGCACCCATACTTTCCGGCAGATTCTCTGGACAGGGCAAGGGCCGGGAAATGGGGCGACGCCGCAATCTGAAGCGAACCGCCCTGTAGCTCTCGCCTTACACAGCGGGATCATCCCCACCGCTGTATTCATAGCCTGCTTTGCTAAATGCCCAGCGCGCAGCTAACGTGCAAGTCGTAATGGTAGCACTTTGGCCGGATGCTGGCTTGTATTCAAAAACACCGCAAAATGGGCCTTTATCTCTCAACGAGGATCCATGCATTCGACGGACGGCGACGCCCATGGCGCACCGCAGCCAGCACAGCCGCTCCAGGCCGGCGTGGTGACGCGCATTGCGCGGGACGCCCGTTGGTGGCCGGCCATAGCCGATTGGGTGATTCGCCTCGCGCTCAGGCAGGGCCGTTCGGCGGACCCTCCCCCGGACGCTCCGCCCACCGACCTGCGCCGCGTCCAGGTCATCGTGCCGCACCTGCTGCATGCGCCTCTGTTTCGGGCCGCCCTGCATGAGGCCATGAACGGGCGCGCTTGCATTGCGCCCCGCGTGCAGACCCTGGAGAGCTGGGCCGGAATCGACACCGCGCACGCGCCCCTGCAGCGCGCCGAATTTTTCGAAGCGTTGCGGACGAACCGGTGGGTGCGCGAGCGTTTCGGCGCGCATGCCGGTGCCCTGTGGTCGCTCGCGCGCGATGCGGCGGCGCTGGGCGACGAACTCACCCTGGCGGCCTGCGGCGCGGCCGAGGCATACGCCGGGCGCTGGCGCGCGGCGGTGCAGCGCCATTTTTCCCAGCGTGCAGCGGCCGCCGGCGAGCCGCAGGCGCAGCTGGTCCTGGCCTTGTGGCGGGCCAGCCTTGATCCGGACCGGGGCGCACTGCGCCTGAGCGCTTGCCTGACGCGTCGCGCCGCCGTTGCCGACGGGCCGCTGTTGTGGCTGGTGCCCCAGGGCGCCGCCGCCTGGCAGATCGCTTACTGCCAGGCGTATGTCGCCCGCAGCGGTTACCCCGCGATGATCATCGAGGGTGATGATGCGGCGTTGGCGCAGGCACACCCGCTGCTGGCGGCCGCGTGGCCCGAAATGTCGGGAACGCTGGAGGGGGCGCCCCCGATTGCCCAGCGGGCGGAGCAATTGGCTGTGCAACTGCGGGCAGCGCAACTGTGCGCGGCCGAAACGGCGGCGTCAGAACGCGCGGTGCCGCCGCGCATCTTGCGTTGCAACTCGCTGGAGGAAGAAGCCGCCGCCGCCGCGGGATGGACCCTGGACCGGTTGGCCGAGGGCTGCCATGCAATTGCCCTGGTGGCGCTGGACCGGCTGGCGGCGCGCCGCGTTCGCGCCCTGCTCGATCGCGGCGGCGTCACGGTCGTGGATGAAGCCGGCTGGAAGCTTTCGACCACCAGCGCAGCGGCCGCCGTGATGCGCTGGGTCGATCTTGTCATCGCCGATTTTGCGCACGATGACCTGCTCGACTGGCTGCAATCGCCTTTTACGCTGCTGCCGCCGGCGGACGCAGAGCGCGCTGGGGCCATGGCGCCGGCGGCAGACAAGGCTGCCATCGTTGCCTGCATCCGTGCTGCGCTCGTCGAGGAGGAAGTGCACGGCGGAGCTCTGGCCGTGCGCGCGGCCGTAGCACGGCGTGCCGCGCGCCCACCAGCCAATGGCGATCCGGTTGCCGCCGGTGCACTGCTGCTGATTGACACATTGCTGACCTGCGCGCGCGCCTGGCAGCAGCCGGGCTCGCTGGGGCGCTACCTGGGACTGCTCGATGCAAGCCTTGACCAACTGGGCATGCGCGCGCCACTGGCAGCGGACCCGGTGGGCATGGCGGTTCTTGAGGCCGCTACGCAGCTGCGCGAGCAATTGGCGGGTGCCGTTTTGCATCTGGACCTGCCCGAGTTTCGTGCCTTCCTGGCCGAACACTTCGAGCAAGTGGGGACCGTCACCGGCGCGGGCCTCATGAGTCCGGTGGTAATGACGACCCTGGCGGGCACGCGTCTGCGCCGGTTCGACGCTGTGCTCCTCATCGGGACGGATGCCGAGCATCTGCCGGGCCGGCCGTCAGCAGGCGGCTTGCTTGCCGCCGCGGTGCGCCATGAACTGGGCCGGCCCACCGATGCGCAGCGCGAGCGTGAGCAGCTGCTGGACGTCGCCAGCCTGCTGGCACGCACCCCCTTGCTCGCGGCAACCTGGCGCCAGCGCGATGGCGACACCCCGCGGCCGCTGTCCCCGATGCTGGGCCGGCTTGCCCTCGTTGCGGAGCTGGCGGGCTGCGGACAGGCGCTGCGCGCGCCGCCGATGCAGACCCGATCGGTGGCGGCTGCGCAGAGCCCGGCGCGTGCGCCCGCGGCAGGCCGGATTCCTCATCGGCTGTCGGCCACGGCCTACCAGAACCTCGTTGACTGCCCGTACCGGTTTTTTGGTCTGCACTTGCTGGGACTGAAGGAAGGTACGCGCCTGCTGCCGGTGCCGGACAAGCGTGACCTCGGCAAGGCGCTGCACCGCGCTCTTTATGAGTTTCACCGGGATCAGGCTGGCGCGCTGCGTGGCGCTTCGGTGCACGCCGAAACGGCGACCGACGAGGCTGCGGTCTTGCGTTCGACCATCGACGCCGTATTCGCGCCCCTGCTGCGCCAGCAGCCCGCGCTCATCGCCTACCGTCAGCGGCTGCGCCTGCTCGTGCCGGGTTTCCTGCAGTGGCTGAATGATGACCGCAACGCCGGGTGGCGCTGGAGCGATGGCGAGGCCCAGCTGGAGCGGCCCATGCATATCGCCGGGCACGCGCCGGTCACGCTCTTTGGCCGTGTCGACCGTATCGACGCCGGCCCCGCGGG
>CAIQGU010000520.1 GCA_903871435.1 uncultured Burkholderiales bacterium
CTGGTTAAGCAGCCGCGCCAGCTGCGCAATGCGGTCGGACATGAGGTCGTCGGCGAAACGCGCCCGCGCAATACGCTCGAAATCGCCGCTGCGGGCATCGGGCGTGCTCCATACATTGGCGTCATCGCGCAGTGCCTGGATGACCAGGACGGCGTACCCTGCATGCGCCCAGGTTTCTATCCAGCGAACCGGCGCGGTGTCATCCTCGCCCAGGCTGGGCAAAAAAATGATGAGAGGGCGCACCTGGTGATCGGCAGGACGCGTCAGGCTGATGGTCCAGGGCGCCTCGGTCACCGGACCACTGATGCGATGCGCCTCGATCGGCGCGGCTGCCGGCAGCGCATAACCGGATGCGCGGTAACGGGCGACTGCGCCCTCGTCGACGGTCGCGACCGGTACCGGCGCCGAACTGCAACCGGGCAGACTCGCGACGACGAGGCAGGCCACCAGGCCATGCGTCAGGCAGAGCGCGGCGCCGCGCAACCGGGTACTGCCTTGCACGTAAAAAAATCGCATCATATTTTGGGCGTGCGGGCAAATCCTGTATTCACCGGAGCCGCGGCCGCGGGTATCCGTGGCTTGGAGCAAAGTGGCTTGAAGCAAGGTGGCTCGGAGCAAAATGGCTTGGAACAAACAGTCTGCAGCCACGCCGGCGTGCGGCAGTGTAGCCGCAGCCGCGCGCGTGGCCAGCAGGGATACCGGCCGGGACTTTGCGCGTACCATCTCGGCCTTCGCCACCCTTACACGCCGCCACCATGATCCTGGAAATTGCTGACTTCACCGTGCGCCCCGGTACGCAGAGCGAATTTGCTGCCGCCGCCCAACGTGGTGTACAGACGATCATTTCGAAGGCCGCAGGCTTCCGCCGCCATGAGCTGCAGCACTGCATCGAAACGCCGGAGCGCTTCGTGCTGCTGATCGAGTGGGAAACCCTGGAAAATCACACGGTCGATTTTCGTGGGTCGGCGGCGTTCGTTCAATGGCGCGAGATCGTCGGACCGTACTTCGCCAAACCGCCCGTGGTGGAGCACTTCAACCGTATGTGACGCCGGGCCGCGACCTGGGCGGTGCAGCTGCCGGGAGGTCAAGCCGTCAGGAGACGTGTCCCTCCGGGTTGCGCAGGTTTTGGCGCAGGTGACGCGTGGCGCACACGCTGAGGAAATCGCGCACGCGTGCCCCGTCCATGAGGCGGGTCAGTTCCTTCTCGTAATGCACCTTGATCTCCGCCGCGGGACGGTGCATTTCATTGGCAAGCGCGTCGATGGCGGCCTCGTGCAAGGCGGCTTCGGATTCATTGGAATAAATCGTTGCCATGGATACTCCCCGAGGGTTTTGCAAGGCTAGCGGCACTGCCGCGAGAGGCCCGGTGACATGTCATTTTAAAAGCCTGGACCGCAGCATTCAAGCCCTACTATCGCCTGAGCCGGTACGAACGGTCAATCCTTCCGTGGGGGATATGCCCGGGGGTTATACGCTGCCGCAAAATGCAGCAGGCTGCCGCGCGAGCCCTGGAATTGCGCCAGGTCAACTATCGCGCGGCCCAGCCGGGTCCTGGTGCCAGGGCAGGCGCTGCTTTTGGGCCTCTTCGTGCCAGCGCCGTTCTTCCTCGTGGATATACCGCTGCGTGGTGCGCCGGTCGGCGTGGCGTGCATCCTTCTGCACGTAGCGCTCTTCCATGCCCGCATCCACCTTTGCGGTGATGCCGGTATGCCGGCCCCAGTGCGCCGAGGCGGCACGCAACTTGTCCGCCTTGTGCGAGTTCTGCGGCCCCAGCAATTCTGCGGCACGCGCAAACAAGCGCTTGAGTATCTGGTTGAGCCGCCGCGCGGTGATCGGCGTGCGGTCGCGCAGCGCCACCAGCAGCGGCGTGGTGTCGTCACGGCGCGGGACCGCGGGCAAGCCCAGGTGGCGCCGGTAACGGACCAGCGCCTGCATCATGTCGTCGGGAACGGGGATCTTGGCCTGCTTGGCGCCCTTGCCGGTGACATGCCACCACCACAGGCCGCGTTCCTCCTGAAAGCTGTTCATGCGATGGCTTTCGAGCTCTCCGGCGCGCGGCGCCAGCAGATAGAGCAGGGCGCAGACGAAACGCAGACGTTCGTATTCGTCCATCTGGGTGGGTGTGCCGCGCGGCAGGGTTTCCACAGCCTGCGACACCGCGGCCCACATGTCGGCGTCCAGAAACCGCTCCACCGTGGTCGATTCCGGCACCATGACCGCAGCCGCAGCGGTGCCGGGTCCGGCAGCATCGAGGGAGAGCTTGCGGCGGCGCTGGCGTATCAGGCCCAGCGGATTGCCAGCGAGGTAGCCGGCATCGACAAGATACGTCATGAGCGAATTGATGGCGGCAATGGCGGTCAGCAGGGCCGGCTCGCTCAAGGGCCCCACAAACGGACGCCACGCAGCCGAGGCGCGGTTCACCTTGGCCGCACACCAGCGGTCGGCGGGCTGCGGATCGGCGAGGAAGTTGAGATAGCCCTCGAAGTCCTGGCGCGTGAGGCTGGAAAGCGGTTTGCCGCATTCATGCGCCGCCCACAGAACGAGACGCTCGCATTCGCGCTGGTAGATGCGCGCGGTGCCGGGCGAACGGTCGTATTCGGCCAGGAAGCAGGCCAGAGCGTCGCGGTCGTTGTCGGCGTCGATCTGGCAGCGCTCGCGCGGCGCGCGATTGACGCCGTCGGTACCGAGCAGCCCGTGCGGCAGGGTGGTGTACGCCAGCGGACGTATGGCCGGATCAAGCCCGGCCACGCCGCTGCCGGCCCGTTGCGCAGGGCTGGCCTGCGGCGCGCCGGAATTCAGATGCGGTTGTGCGACCCGTCGCACAAGGCGCCCTTGGCGCTGTGTTTGCAGCCGCAGAAATAGACCGTAGCGCTTTGTTCCGCGGTGTAGGGCAGGGGCGTGAACTCCGTTCCCTTGTGCGAACCATCGCAGAAGGGCTGGCTGGCGCTGCGGCCGCACTGGCACCAGTAATACGTCTTGCCCGCCTCAACGTCTACGGGATAAGGAGAGCGCTGGGCAATGGTGGGTTCCGTCATGCGAAAGTCCTCGTCGAGCAGTGGGCGCGGTGTCACGCAGTGTCGATATCATACCCACCGGATTCAAGTTGCACCTCAGATCGCCCTCAACGCATTCCAGAAAGGTTCGACCCATGAGCGACATCGTCATTGTTTATCACAGCGGCTACGGCCACACCAAGAAGATTGCCGAGGCGGTTGCCGCCGGTAGCGGCGGCTCCCTGATCGCCGTCGACGCGGACGGCAATGTTCCGGACGGCACGTGGGAACAGCTCCAGGCCGCCCGCACGATCGTGTTCGGTTCTCCCACCTACATGGGTACCGTGTCCTGGCAGTTCAAGAAATTTGCGGACGCCTCGAGCAAGGTGTGGTTCACGCAGGGCTGGAAGGACAAGATCTGCGCCGGCTTCACCAACTCGGCAACGATGAACGGCGACAAGCTGTCCACGCTGCATTACTTCATCACCCTGGCCATGCAGCACAGCATGCTGTGGGTGGGCACCGGAATGATGCCCAGCAACAGCAAGGCAGCGACGCGCAACGACATCAACTACGTCGGCTCATTCAGCGGCCTGATGACGGCTACGCCCTCGGATGCCACGCCCGACGAAGTGGTCAAGGGGGATATCGATACCGCCCGCAAATTTGGCGAACGCATCGCCGACATTACGGCCCGCTTTATCGGCACCAAGTAGGCGCGTTGCACGTGGCGTGCGGCCCTGCAACGGCGGAGCCGCCCGTCGCGCGCGGCCGGCAGCCGATGTTTCAGGAAAGCAGCGCGTGCGTGCGGTCCCGGCCCGCGCGCTTGGCCGCGTGAAGTGCGCGATCGGCCCGCTCCACCAGTCGTTCGGGCAGCATCTCGCCATCCAGGATTGCGCACGACACGCCCACGCTGATAGTCACCACCCCCATCGGACTGCGGCTGTTTTCGTACTGCAACTCCTTGACGGCCAGGCGCAGTCGCTCGGCGACCACCCGGGCGCCATCGATGTCGATCCCCTCTCCTCCACGCACAGCGGCCCCTACGTCTCGGACGGGGCCCGTCCCGTACCCCGCGTACGAGGTGTCGTGGACGTCGGCCCTGGAGCCTACCGCCGCAGTCGTGGCCACCCTGGTGTACTCCGTCGCCACGTCCCTGCCCACGTACTACCTGACCTCGGCCGTCGTGAGCGCCGACGGCAACACCGTGTACTTTGGCTCGACCACCGGCAACGTGTACGCGTACACGGCGTCCGGCGTGATGAAGTGGTTCTACCCCACCGGTGACGCCGTCTACTCGGCGCCCGCGTACAGCCCCGTCGGCACGGGCTACCTGGCGTTTGGGTCCAACGACTACTACGTGTACACGCTCAACGCCAACAACGGCTCGCTGATCTGGAAGTTCAAGACCAACTTCACCGTCACGGCGTCGCCGGTGTTTTCCGCCGACGGCACCGTGGTGTACGTGGGGTCCCAGGACTACAAGGTGTACGCGTTCGGCGTGCCCGCGTCCAGCGCCACCATGGTCCTCACGTTGACCAACTCTGAGTACTCGCAAGTGACACCCGACATCGGAGGCTACGGCTCCATTTTTCTCGCAGGGTGCCAAACAATTTGCTTGGCAAACCCAAACTGCGTTTTTTTCTCGATTGGCAGTCCGTCGGCCTCGACCAATTGCTGGCTCAAGTCGACGATGGGGGCGCCTGGTCCGTTCAACAGCGCCAGCGTCAACAGCATCTACGAATACGTGAAAACGACGATGAAGTGGAGCTTCACGACGGGCGGCCCCGTCATCGCACGGCCGGTCCTGGGCACGGTGGC
>CAIQGU010000521.1 GCA_903871435.1 uncultured Burkholderiales bacterium
AGAAGTTTTGCCTGCTTCATCTGGTCGAGGGTCTGCCCAGCCTTGATCGCCCGGCTGATTACCGCAGTAGTGTCCTTCAGCATCGTGACATATTCCCGGACTTCGGCGACGTTCGATAGGGCGCCATGCCCCGGAATGACCTTGACATCGGCCGGCAATTTGTCGACGGTGGCTTCACACGCCTTGATCATGCCCTCGATGCTGCCACCGGCCTGCACGTCTATAAACGGGAAACCGTAACGCACATAATCGTCGCCCATGTGAACGACGTTCGCCTTGGGGAAGAAAATGATGGCGTCGCCGTCCGTATGACCTGCCGGGAAATGCAACGCCCGCACGTCCTCGCCGTTGAGGTGCACCGATACATCATGATCGAACGTGATGACCGGCAGTGCCGGTTTCCCGGCCGGCGGCACGTCCATGTGGACGGAAGCACCATTGCCCAGGGTGCCCCCGGTGATCAGCCGGCTACGTACGTTGTCGTGGGCGATCAGGGTCGTCCCCTGGCTTGCGAACGCGGCGTTGCCGCCCGTGTGGTCGAAATGGTAGTGCGTATTGATGATGAACCGCACCGGCTTGTCGGTGACTCCAATGTCCTTCAGCGCCTTGGCAATTTTGCTGGCAAGCGGCGCGAATTCATCGTCCACCAGGACGATGCCGTCTTCGCCCACCGATGCCGCCATATTGCCGCCTTCGCCCTCGAGCATGTAGACATTGCCCGAGACCCGGGTGACTTTTATCTCGGTCTTGCTGTAATCGGGCTCCTGCGCTGTTGCGCCAAGTGCAAGGCATGCCAGGGCGGCCGTCAAAATGCGGTAACGGAACTTCATCACATCTCCTTGATCTTCGGATTGCGAGGTCACTTGCTCGAAATGCAGGCGGGGAGTTACATAATACGAACGTGAACCGAATTTTCACAGCAATTGCTGATCTTGCAAGCCGGCGTCCGCGGGCGCTGGCCGTCGCCGCCACCCTTGTGATCATCCTTGCGCTGTTGGGATATCGCGCGTTGCACCTGCCCTCGTTGCCCAATGACGTGCGCGACACGGCAGCCGCCGCGATTCCAATGCAGATCAACCCCCGCCCACTGCCCGTGATACGGCCAAGCAACGGCAGTCGCCTGCCCATCGACTGTGACGCCAGTACCCACGCGCGTGAACCCGAACCCGAGGCAATCGCCCGGCGCGACGAAGCCCTTGCCAGGATGCTTGACGCCATTGCAGCGGAGCTTGCCGGCAGCGCAGCTGTGCGGGACCGCGCCCTGGGTCTGTACATCCAATTGATGAACGGTGCCGGCAAGGTGCAGGCGCAATTCGCGCAGGAAAATCCCCAGTGCGACCAGGATCCGTCATGCGGAGCGCGCGAGGATGCAGCGGTGGCGCAGGCCCGCGCACCCACGCTTGACGCCCTCGCCACGCTCGCCACCGCAAGCAACGATGCCGACGCCTACGGCTTGGCATTCCTCGCGTGCCCCGCCAGGGACGATGCCCGGCTCTCCGGGGCCTGCGCTCAGCTCTCCGCCCGCCAGTGGGCCCAGATCGAACCGCAGAACGCGCTCCCCTGGCTCTTCGTCGCCGGTGAAGCTGCGCATGCAGCCCAGGCGCCGCTGGTCGCGGAGGCCCTGTACCGCGCCTCGCAGGCCACGCGGAGCGATTCGCACTGGAGCGTATTCGCAAAAGTACTGGATGCCGCGGCCCTGCGGGGGCAGAGCGTTGATTTGCGCAACGACGTGGCGATGGCCGCTATGGGCATGGCCCTGGCGACGCGCTTTGCCCAGATGCAACCGGTCCTGGCCTATTGCACAGCCGATGCGCTTACCGATCCCAACCGCCACCAGACCTGCGACGCCCTCGCGCACCTGTTGACCGAGCGGTCCGATACGGCCGTCAGCCTGCTGGTCGGCACCCGGATGGCGGAACGGCTTGGCTGGTCAAGAGGCCGCGTCGAGCAACTGGAGGAGCTCCGCGATGCATATTTGCAGATCGGTTCCGATCGATACGGCACGGACCCGGCCAGTTGCACCGCGCTGGAACAGCGCCGCGGATGGATCGCCCAGACCTTGTCGCATGGCGAGATAGCGGCAGCGCAAAGCGCCATCGCGGACAGCGGACAGACGGCTGCCCAGTGGGCGAGTCGCCGCCGTGCCGCCGTGCATCCACAGCAGTCCGCCGAAGTGACCCCCGCCGCGGGCACGGCGCCTCCGCCACCGTGATGCCCTGCCGCCTGTCGACACGCGCGCTCGGCGCAACGTCCTGCATCGATCACGTCAAGCGGCGAGCGTTATTGCTGCAGTAAAC
>CAIQGU010000522.1 GCA_903871435.1 uncultured Burkholderiales bacterium
CGATGTACGGCTGGTTCCTCGTCGCAAGGATTCGCGACGGGCAGCGAGTGCTCGACGCCATCGGCAACCTTCCCGTGGGTAAGATCGCCGGCATTGATATCCACCCCCTGACGCTGACCGTATCGGTGTACGGCCTGCATCTGATGGAGGCCGACGGGCGCAGCGTGTTCGCCGGTTTTGACCGGCTCGACGTGAGCGTGTCTGCCGCCTCGCTGCTGCATCTGGCCCCGGTAGTGAGCGCAGTTCACCTGGGCAAGCCCTACATCCGCGTGGCCCGAACAGCGGCACACCAATACAGCTTCGACGACATCCTGGCCACGCTGGCCGCAGAGCCGCCCAAGCCGGCACCGCCCGACGCGCCGCCGGCGCGGTTCTCGGTGAATAACATCGAAATCGATGCCGGGCGCTTCGTGTTCGAAGACGTGCCCAATGGGGCCCACCATGAGATTGCCGATTTCTCCCTGGGCCTGCCCAGCATCTCCTCCTTCGCATCCGATGAGGAAGTGTTCGTCCAGCCGCGCCTTAGCGCCGTGGTCGACGGCGCTGCCCTGCGGCTCACGGGCGAGGCATTGCCCTTTGCTCCCACTCGCGAGGCGACGCTGGCCCTGGATGTCGATAACATCGACCTCACCCGGTACCTCGACTACCTGCCGTCCCCGCCGCCGGTGCACCTGCCCACTGGCACGCTCGACCTGCACCTCAAGCTCAAGGCCGAACTGGCCAAGGGTCAACAGCCGAAACTTGGCGTGACGGGCAAGGTGACGCTCAAGTCGATCGATATCCGCACGACCCAGGGCAAGCCGATGGTGAAGCTCGCGGCCGTTGAGCTTGCCATCGAGCAGGCCCATGTTCCCGCCGGACCCCTTGCCGCCACCATCACGATCAACCACGCGGGCACCATTTCTCTCAATGGCGATACCGCCGTCGCGCCGCTGCACGCCAACCTGGCGCTGCGCGTGGACAAGCTGGACCTGCTGCCCCTGCAGCCGCTCTTTGCCGATCGCGTCAACCTGCGCGTCACGCACGCCGACCTCGCGGCCAATGGCAAGCTGCTGGTGGACCAGGCCCCCGGCAGTCCGCTCAAGGCCAGCTACAGCGGCGACCTCGGTCTCGACAAGCTGGCAAGTGTCGATTCGATCAACACCAACGATTTTCTCAACTGGGACGCGCTGGATTTCCACGGCATCCGGTTTGACCTCGCGCCGCTGGCCGTGCATGTCGACCAGGTCGTGCTCGACAAGGTTTATGCCCGTGTGATCATCAGCCCCAACGGCCGCATCAACCTGCAGGACATCGTAAAGCAGCAGCACGAGGCCAGTGTCAGCCTCACGGACAACTCCCGCACCGTCACGGCAGCCCCAGAAAAGCCCGCGCTGCCGCACGACGGCGCCGCCGCGCGGGGGCCTGGGCCAGCGCCATCCTTGCCCGTTTCCATCGGCAAGTTCGTCATCAACAGCGGGCATGTGCGCTACAGCGACAACTTCATCAAGCCGCGCTACAGCGCGGACCTCATGGATCTCAACGGCTCGGTTGCCGGGTTGTCGTCCGATCCCGCGTCGCAGGCCGACATCGACATTCGCGGCAAGGTCAACGATGCGCCGCTCCTGGTGGGTGGCCATATCAACCCGCTGGCCCGCAACCTCACGCTGGACATCAAGGCCAGCGTCCACGACATGGAGCTTGCGCCGCTCAGCCCCTATTCGACAAAGTACGTCGGCTACCGCATCGAGCGCGGCAAGCTGAACTTCGACGTCGCCTACCAGCTGGCGGACCGGCAACTGCACGCCGAGAACCGCCTCGTGCTGGACCAGCTCACCTTTGGCGAAAAGGTCGACAGCCCCACGGCTACCAGCCTGCCGGTGCAACTGGCCGTGGCGCTGCTCAAGGACCGCAATGGTGTCATCGACATCAACCTGCCCATCGGCGGCTCGCTGGACGACCCAGATTTCTCCGTGGGCGGTGTCATCGTGGGGGTGCTGGTCAACCTCATTACCAAGGCGGTCACGGCGCCCTTTGCCCTGATCGGCAATCTTTTTGGCGGCAGCAGCGAGGAGCTCTCTTCCCTCGAATTCGATCCCGGCAAGAGCGATGTTGCGGTGACGCGCGAGGCCAGCCTGAAATCGCTGGCCAAGGCGCTGGGCGAGCGGCCGGGGCTCAAGCTTGACATTACCGGCTGGGCGGATCCGGCAGCCGACCGCGCGGCCCTCGGCCATTTGCGCGTGAACGCGCTGCTGCGCGCGATCAAGCGCAAGGACCTGGCCGACCGCGGCGTTGCTGTGAAACCGGCTGAAGTTGTCGTATTGCCTGCGGAATATCCTGGGCTGATGGCGCGCGCTTACCAGGCCGAGGTCGTGGCCAAGCAGGCCCAGGCCACGGGCGCAAAATCCCCGCGTGCCCAGGCGCCGGCAACGGCGACCGTGCCACCGGTAACGCCCGAGCAGATGGAGCAGGCCCTTTTCCTGCAACAGCAGGTCAGCGATGACGATCTGCGCACCTTGGGCAACCGTCGCGCGCAGGCGGCCAAGGACTGGCTGCGCACGATAGGCCTGGTCCCGGAAGAGCGCATGGCCTTGGTCGATGCCCATATCGGGCCGGCGCAAGGGGCGGACACGCCGGACGCCGCCAGCGCTGCACCCGCGGCAAAATCGAACCGCGTGGAATTCGGCCTGCGCTAGTTGAACTCCGCCGGGACGTCGCGCCGTTGCCATTAAAGCTGCCCGGCCCTGCACGCCCCCCTGCCGGCGGATCGCCCGGGGTGGCCGCGAGGGTGGGATAATCCCGTCCACCATGGGCCCACGGCTGCTGCCGGCCCATTTAAAGCAACGCTAAATCAACCACCTGCCCAACGCCATGTTGCTGATGATCGATAACTACGACAGCTTCACCTATAACCTCGTGCAGTATTTTGGCGAGCTTGGTGAGGAGGTTCGTGTCTTTCGTAACGACGAAATCACGCTCGACGCCGTCGAGGCGCTGGCGCCAACCCGCGTCTGCATTTCGCCCGGACCCTGCACACCCAACGAAGCGGGTATCACCCTGGGGCTTATCGAGCGGTTTGGCGGCCGCATACCCATCCTGGGCGTTTGTCTGGGCCACCAGGCCATCGGTCAGGCCTTCGGCGGCAAGGTGGTTCGGGCCAAGGAACTGATGCACGGCAAGACGTCGCGTATAGAACACAATGGCGAAGGCGTATTTGCCGGACTGCCCCGCGCGCTGGTGGCCACGCGCTACCACTCGCTGGCGGTGGAGCGCTCGGGTCTGCCCGATACCCTGGAAGTAACCGCCTGGACACCCGACGGTGAGATCATGGGTCTGCGCCATCGCAGCCTCCCGGTGGAGGGCGTGCAGTTCCACCCGGAATCCATCGCCACGGAGTACGGGCACGACATGCTCCGGAATTTTCTCGCGCGCCACTGAGGCGCGTCGGTGAACACGGGCCCCTGCCGGACCTCTCCATGAGCATCACACCCAGCGAGGCCCTGGGCCGCTGCATCGAGCATCGGGAAATCTTTCACGATGAGATGCTCGCGCTGTGGCGCCGCCTCATGAGCGGCGACCTGAGCCCGGTACAGATCGCCGGGCTGCTGATCGGCCTGCGCGTGAAGAAGGAGACCATCGGCGAGATCGCCGCTGCGGCCCGCATCATGCGCGAGTTCTCCACGCGCGTCGTCGTCGCCGATCACACCCATCTCGTGGATATCGTCGGCACGGGTGGCGATGGCGTGAAGACCTTCAACATCTCCACGGCGGCCATGTTCGTTGCCGCGGCCGCCGGCGCGCGCATTGCCAAGCACGGCAACCGCAGCGTTTCCTCCAGTTCCGGCAGCGCCGATGTCCTGGAGTCACTGGGCGCCAGCATCACCCTCGCGCCCGGGCAGGTGGCAGCCTGCCTGGAGCAAACCGGCATCGGGTTCATGTTCGCGCCCAACCATCATGCCGCCATGCGCCATGCCGCGCCGGTACGCAAGGAACTGGGCGTTCGCACCATTTTTAACATCCTGGGCCCGCTCACCAATCCGGCATCTGCGCCCAACCAGCTGCTGGGCGTTTTCCATCCCGACCTGGTCGGCATCATGGTTCGCGTGCTGCAGCAGCTGGGCAGCCGTCACGTGCTGGTCGTGCACGGCAAGGATGGCATGGATGAGGTGTCGCTGGGTGCAGCAACGCTGGTAGGTGAGTTGCGCGACGGCGAGGTGCGCGAATATGAAATACACCCCGAGGACTTCGGCATGGCCATGGTGTCGCACCGCAGCCTGGCCGTGGCCAATCCCGCGGAGTCGCGCGCCAAGCTGCTCGACGCGCTGCGCGGCGTCCCGGGACCGGCCTGCGAAATCGTCAGCCTCAATGCCGGCGTGGCCCTGTACGCAGCCGATTGCGCCGGCTCCATTGCCGAGGGCATCACCATGGCCCGCGGCACCATCGCCAGCGGCGCTGCACTGCGCCGCCTGGAGCAGTTCATCGCCTGCACGACCAGGCTGGCGGCGGCCTGACGTGAAAGGCCATCCGGCCGAAGGAGCCCGGCCCATGTCCGATATTCTCGAGAAAATCCTCGGCGTGAAGGCGGCCGAAGTGGCCCAGGCGAGGGCGCACGAATCGCTCGCGGCCGTGCGCTTTCGTGCCGAGCAGCGCCAGGACGTGCGCGACTTTATTGGCGCGCTCGAGCAGCGCATCGCCTCGGGCAGCGCGGCGGTCATCGCGGAGATCAAGAAAGCCTCGCCATCCAAGGGGCTGCTGCGAGCTGCATTCGATCCTCCGGCCATCGCCCGCAGCTATGCGGCGCACGGCGCTGCGTGCCTGTCCGTTTTGACCGACGTGCAGTTTTTCCAGGGTGAACTGGGCTACCTCGAGGCTGCGCGCATGTCCGTGGAACTGCCGGTCCTGCGCAAGGATTTCGTCATCGACGAATATCAGGTGTACGAGGCCCGTGCCGCGGGTGCCGACTGCATACTCCTGATCGCCGCTGCGCTCGACGACGCCCACATGCGGTCCCTGGAACAATGCGCACGTGACCTCGGCATGGCGGTCCTGGTCGAGGTCCACAACGATGCTGAATTGGACCGCGCCTTGCGTCTGGACACGCCGCTTATCGGCATCAACAACCGCAACCTGCGCACCTTTGCCGTTTCATTGCAGACCACCCTGGATCTGCTGCCCCGCATCGGCGCCGGCCGCAGGGTCATCACCGAGAGCGGCATCCTGGCTCCCGCTGATGTCGCGCACATGCGGGCCCGCGGCGTGCATGCCTTTCTTGTCGGTGAAGCCTTCATGCGGGCCGACGATCCGGGCACGGAGCTGGAACGCCTCTTTGGATGAGCAGCCGGGATAGTTCCCGCGCGGCAAGCCTGCCGCCCCCGCCCGCAGGGCCGACCCTCTGTCTTGACGTGCCGCTGGCCGGTCACTTCGCCGCCTTGCCGCCGCAATGGACAGCCGTCGGATCAGCCGGCCTGGACCCCGTCAGGCTGGCCCGCATTGCTGCGTTCGTCGACGCACGCCGCGCTGCGGGTGCGCGCATCTTTCCCCAACAACCCCTCGCAGCGCTGCACGATTGCCTCCCGGCTGCGGTTCGCGTCGTCATTCTGGGACAGGATCCCTACCACGGGCCCGGACAGGCACACGGCTATGCTTTTTCGGTTCCCGAGGGTATTCGGATACCACCCAGCCTGCGCAACATCTTTCTGGAGGTGGCGCGCGACCTGGCCGACGGCCGCGCGCCGCCGGATAACGGCAGCCTGTTGCGGTGGAGCCGCCAGGGCGTGCTGCTGCTCAATACCGTCCTGACGGTGGAGGAGGGCGCCCCCGCAAGTCACGCGGGCCACGGTTGGGAGGCCTGCACCGACGCGCTCATCGCCGGCCTTGCGCAAATTGCCACGCCCAAGGTCTTTCTGCTGTGGGGTGCGCACGCCCAGGCCAAGGGCCCATGCATAGCCGCCGCGGCCGCCGATCTGCCCCCCGCGCTGCAACCGCTGGTGCTGAGGGCAAATCACCCGTCACCGCTTGCGGCGCGGCGGCCACCGCTGCCGTTCATCGGCTGCAGCCATTTTTCAAAAGCGAATCGCTATCTTGCCGGACAAGGTGTTGCAACCATAAACTGGTAGTGCCGGGCCGAACCGCGCGGGCGCGTGCCTTCAGGCGGGTCCGAGCCAGCCGGCGCGCAGCCGCCGGGCGCGCACACCCGATTTGGCATCGACAGCCAGTTTCCATTTGACGGGAGGTTGACTTGCCAGGACAACGTCCATGCGCAGCAACTCGTCGCGCCGGAAGGCCAGGATCTCCACCCGATCACCCGGGGCATACCGCGCCAGCACAGGGTCGAGCCGTGAACCGCCGGCCCGCAGCCCATCGAGCGCAACGATCTGGTCGCCCGCTGAAAGGCCGGCCTCCTGCGCAGGGCTGCCATCGAACACCTGGCTTACGCGGCCGTCGGGCCCGGCAGCCAGGCGGCAACCCAGCATGGCAAAGTGCGCCGACTCGAGCGCCGGGCCGCGCTCGGCGACGACGCCGAAGGGCTGCAGCAAGGTGATGAAATCCGGATCTGCGGTTTCGTGCGTCCAGGCGCGCAGGGTGCGCGACACATCAATCCCGGTAGCTTCACGTATGGCGGGAGCGAGCTCTTCTTCGGTGACGCCGGAATAATCGGCACCCGCTGTCTTGAAGCGC
>CAIQGU010000523.1 GCA_903871435.1 uncultured Burkholderiales bacterium
CGAACTGATGTTTGCCCGCTTCACGCATTCGGGCAACGCCATCGTGGGCGCCTCGGGCGGCGTGTTTGGGCTGCTGCTGGCCTATGGATTGCTGTTTCCTCGGCGGCGCGTTGCCATTTTGCTGGTGCCAACTGTCCTGGCGCTGGGGGTCTTCGCACTCGAGCCGGACCTGGTGATGTGGCTGATGATCCCCATGATGGCGTTCGTGCTGCTCTTTCCGCGTTCGCGTCTGAACTTGCTGCTGCTGCCGGTCCCATTGCCGGCGTGGCTGCTGGTCACGCTTTTTGGAGCGCTCGAACTGCTCATGGGGCTGACGGGTGCCCAGGCCGACGTCGCGCACTTTGCGCATCTGGGCGGCATGCTGGGCGGTTGGCTGTTGATCCGTTTCGCTGGTCGCAGCACGGCATAACGCCGGCAGGATTCTCGCCTAACCGCGCCGGCACCGTCCCCTTGCTCCGCTCCGGTTCCTGGTAGTGCCGCGGCGGACGTCACCGGATAAGTTTCTCCTTCGTCGCAGGGAGAAGTTTCCATGTCCACCGCTGCATGTCATCAGGCTCTACCCGGCCCATCCCAAACCGCCACGTATCCCAGCCCCGTGCGGCGCGGCATGCTGCAGTCGGCAGTGGCTGTAGCAGCCCTTGGCAGCCTCGCGCCCGCCCGGTGCCTGCCGGCGCGCTGGTTGCTGGAAGACGCCGGTCTCTGGCGCCGGCCCCGCCTGCTATGGGTTACCCGTCCACAGGCGCAGGAGGCTGTCCGGGTGGTTTACTGGGCCAACGGCGCGGTTGAACCCTCCGGCTACGCGGCCCTGAATCATCTCTATCGTGATCTCGCCGCCAATGCCCAGCACCCCATTGCCCTAGACCTGCTGGACCTGAACTTCGCCCTGCAAATGGCGGTCTGGCGCTGGTTTGGCCCGCGCCCACTGGTGCTGTTCTCGGGTTACCGCACGGCAGCCACCAACGCCCGCATTGGCGGCGTCGAGCCCAGCGTCCATGCCCTGGGCATCGCCGATGACTTCCGCTATGAGGGCCTCAGTCTGGACGACAACTTCCGCCTTGCCCGCCAGTACCAGGTGGGCGGGCTGGGCCTCTATCCAGACCGCGGCTCCCTGCACAAGGATATCGGCCGGTTGCGGTCCTGGGTTACGCCGGGGCGTCACGCGGAGTCGGGTCGTGAGCACGCGTCTTTCCGTTGATCTGCTCTTTCTTGCGCTCATCGGCACGGTGGCTGCCTGGGCCGCGCGCGCGCCGACGGATCCCCCGGCCCGCGCCGCCTACTTGTGCGAACCGGTCATCGTGGCCTCCAACGCCGCCGTTGCCGTGCAGTCCGCCTTGCTGGACGAAGGCAACACCATCGCTCCCACCCCCGCGTGGTACCCGGACCCCGGCCGGCTCTGCATGCGTGTGGTCATCAGCCTGAGCCAAGATCGTGCGTACTGACCTCGCGTCTATGTCGGCACGGGTGGTCATATCGGCAGCAACATCGACGTCGGCACAGGTACCCGTACCCGCGCCAAGTCGTCCGGCGTGTCCCCTGGTATCGCTGGGCTTCGCCCCCGACGATGCCCAGCTCCTGCGGCGTTGCATGCGCGCACCGGCGGGCCTGGTGCTGGCTGTGGGGCCGCGGCGCAGCGGTCTGAGCACCACGCTGGCGGCCTTGCGTGCGGCGTTGCCACCTGACGTAGCCCTGGCGCCGGATGCAGCGCCAGATCTGCTCATCCTCGATCCACCCCCCTCACCGGCAGCCGCGCTGAGCGCCATTGCTTCCATACCCGCGGGCTGCCGGGTTTTTTCTTCGCTGGCGCTGGAACGTGCCGCGCATGTCTTTGGTCATTTCCACGCTCTCGGCCTGCCTCCGGCCCTGCTGGCGCGCGACCTGCTCCTGGTGGTGGCACAGCGCCGTATTGCCCGGCTCTGCCCCACCTGCCGGCAGCCCGACCGCAGTGCCGACCTGCGCCAGGCATTTGCGCTCGCCACCAACACCTGGCTCCACGGCGTGACAGTTACAGCCTGCGTGCCGTTTCCCGGTGGTTGCGACGCTTGCGCCGGCAGTGGCTTTGCCGGCCATGCCCTGGCCTACGAATGCCTGGTGGTCGACTCGGGCGTACGCGCTCTGGCCGAACACGGTTCTATCGGCTTGGAAATGGAACAAGCGTTGTTTGCCGGCGGGCGCAGCCTCTGGGACTACGGGCTTCGCCTGGCGGCGGGTGGGGTTTGTTCGCTTGGGGCCCTGCGCGCCGCCGTGCGTGAACCGGGTTAGCGGGGTTCTCGCCACTGGGCATCCTGCGCCAACAACCCCTCAGCCAACAATGCCATCTCGGCAAAACAGCGCATATTTGGGCATTTTTCGGTCGTTTTGCCTGCCCCATGCCCCCATATTCTGGCTTATCCCCCGTACTGCAGGCCTGTAGCCGCCTAATTGCGCGCTCTACTTGAGATCGCCCGCAATGCACCGATATAGAGGGGGAAGGGCCAGCGGTACCAGCAACCGGTGCGGCCAGGCCGAGACTCCACGCACGCCATAGCAAGGAATCGGAATCGTCATGAACATGGTCTACAACAGCTCCAATTTC
>CAIQGU010000524.1 GCA_903871435.1 uncultured Burkholderiales bacterium
AAATGCGCCGTGAATTTTGGTAGTTCGGTCTCGCGATCGATCACTGAATTGAACACTGACAGTCACACACGATCACTCGTAGCCATCCGGCATCGGAAGTCCGTCATCGAGACCTTGCGGTCTTGTGGACTGCATGCCTGTCCCCCGCGCCTCGCCGCTCGCAGCGGCTCCAGCGCGACGCCGGATCCGCTTCCCTCCCTTTCGTACGCCAGCAGCTTCAGGGCGTACAACTTGCACGCTGCGGGGCCAAGCGCCCGGCGCCGTGCATTTCGTGCCGAATTCATCAGCGTCAACGGCCTGTGCCCTGTCCGTTCCGCGCCTCGCTCGGATATGCGCCAATCAAAACGCATTTCTGGGGATGCCGCGGCGACCGTGCCACCGCATGCGCCGATGAATAGCCCGGTGCGCCGCAATGGCGGCCGGGTTTCCTTTTGACCATTGCTAAACCAAAGCTGTAATTTAGGAGATTCAAATGGCAACGAAGAAAGCTGCGAAGAAATCCGCCAAGAAGGCTGCTAAGAAGCCGGCGAAGAAGGTCGTCAAGAAAGCCGTCAAGAAGACGGTAAAGAAGGCCGTCAAGAAGACGGTCAAGAAGGCTGCCAAGAAGACGGCAAAGAAGGCTGCCAAGAAGGTTGCCAAGAAGCCGGCAAAGAAGGCCGCAAAGAAAGCGGCAAAAAAAAAAGTAGCTAAAAAAGTAGCTAAGGCGGCTAAGGCGCCGGCGGCCCCCAAGGCGCCGGCTCCAAAGAAGAAATCCGCAAAGAAAAAGTCGGCGAAGAAGGCAGCAGCCAAGCCAGCTGCTCCCGCGCCGGCCGCACCCGCCCCCGCACCTGCTGCCGCTCCGGCAGTTGGTGCGAAGACGGCTTTGAATCCGACCACGGCCTGGCCGTTCCCCACGGGCAGCCGTCCGTAAAACGTCCGGCCACACGGTCATTCAGGCGCCTACTTTGGGCGCCTTTTTTTGTGTCCGCGAAGCGCGGGCTGCCGGCAGCCTGTCGCACCGCTACAATCCGAGCCTCGCGCTCTACCGGAAGGCCATCAAAGTGCTGCTGGACATACTCGACATGCTGCTGGGCGCGGTTGCCAGCGTGCTGGGCAGCGCCCTGCTGCTGCGTACCTACCTCAGCTGGCTGAGGATGTCCCGGACCAATCCGGTCGGTGTCTTCTGCGCCGCTGTTACCGACTGGCTGGTGATGCCCCTGCGCCGCGTCCTGCCTTTTTTGGGACGTCTGGACACCGCTTCGGTGGCCGGCACGCTGCTGATTGCCGTCACCTACGTATTTTTACTGCACGTCGTGCGCTTCCACGGCATCGATTACTGGTATCTCGTCATCCCGGCGACCCTGCTGCTGGTCGCCCACTGGCTGCTCTACCTGCTGGTCGCCATCGTGATCGTCAATGCGCTTTTCAGCCTGATCAATCCGCACGCGCCACTGGCGCCCACCTTCGATATCCTGACGCGGCCCATCCTGTTGCCCTTGCGGCGCCGGATGCCGCCGGTGGGCGGCTTTGACCTGTCGCCGCTGGTGGTCCTGGTCGTGGCCCAGATACTGCTCTATCTGCTTGGCCAGGTCGTGATCTGAGCGACCCGCGGGGCAGCCGATGCCCTGTCGCCGGCCAGCTACCAGGGCTGGTACCCGAAGGCCGCCGCGAAGCGCTGCGCAATTGCCGCACGGTTCGTGGTGTGCCGCTGGGCGCCGTGATGTTCAATCTTTATCGCCCCCATCACTGCCGCAAGCCGCCCCGTCGTCTCCCAGCCCAGCTTCAGATTCAGGCCGTGGAGCAGACCCGCACGATAGGCATCGCCGCAGCCGGTCGGGTCGGCGATCCGGGCCACGGGCGCAGCGGGAATGTCGAGGACGCGCCCCTGCGTGTATATCTGTGAACCATGAGCCCCCAGTGTGACAACCATGGCCTCCAGTCCCGACGCCAGCTCCGCGAGGCTGCGGCCGGTTTTAGAGGAGAGCATCTTGGCTTCGTAATCGTTCATGGCCAGGTAGCGGGCCTTGGCGATTACTCCCAGCAACTCGTCGCCAGAGAACTGCGGCATGGCTTGGCCAGGATCAAAGACAAAGTCGATGCCATTTTCGGCCAGGGCATCCGCGTGGGCCAGCATTCCCTCGCGTCCATCGGGGCCGACCAGCGCCAGGCGGATGGGAACGCCAGCAGGCAGGCGGTTGAGGTGCGAGAAACCCATCGCTCCCGGATGAAAGGCCGTGATCTGGTTGTCGTCCAGATCGGTCGTGATGAACGCCTGGGCCATGCGCGTATCGGGTATCTGCAGGATGCAACTGTGGTCTATCCCCAGGGCATCGAGCCGCGCGAGGTATTCGGCACAGTTCTCCCCTACCGTGGCCATGGGAAGCGGATCGCCTTCCAGCAGAGCCAGGTTGTAGGCGATGTTGCCGGCCACACCGCCAAATTCCTGGCGCAGCGTGGGAACCAGGAAGGCGACGTTGAGGATGTGAACCTGGTCGGGAAGGATATGGTCCTTGAAGCGCCCCTCGAACACCATGATGGAGTCGTATGCCAGGGAGCCGCAGATCAGCGTTTTCATCGGTAGGTGCCAGTGCAGGAGTAGGACGCCCGGCGCAAATGGCGGCGGGGCTCAGGGGTAGAAGGGGTAGGCCTCGAAATTGGTGGCGCTGATTCCCGGCAGGTCGAAGTACACGCGTACAGCGAGGTCGCCGCCGGCTGCCAGGTTGCCGGCGGCCGGATTGGCCCCGGCATCGGTCGTGGGATCCAGATAATCCCCGGGCAGGAAAACCTTGCGTGCCAGGGTGCGGCCGTTATTGTCGCTGATCGTAAGTTCAATCGCGGGAAGCGCCAATGCAAAGGCCGCGCGGTTGCGCAACACGGTGTCAAGCTCCAGCACGGAGGTCCCGGGTATGGCCTGCAGTTCGCTGCTGACCACGGCGAGGAGGTCGGGCCGCATGGGCCAGGACGCCGTGCATGCCAGGGGCGCACATAAGGCCTGCAGGGCAGGGCGCAGTGCCGGCAGCGTCACCACCAGCGGAGTGCGGAAGATCAGCGCCACTTGCGCGACCAGCAAGGGTATGAGCAGTGCGCTCCCGGCGATGAGTAAGCCTTGTGTAAGCGGACCGGGGCGCTTCTCCTGAAGGAAACGGGGCCCGAACTCTGCTTCTGATGCCACCGGTCCGTAATCGGCGACTTCAAGTTGCGCACTTCCCGGCGTCGCGTCGTCGTCGCCCGCTTCGTCGGTTGGCCCCATCAACAGTGTGTCGAGCGCTGCACCGCCCGTCTCAAGCTCGGTGGATTCCTCGGCCCGCTGCGCTATCTGAAACTCAGCAGCGGCAGCGCGAGCGCTACTTGCGGGCGTCACGTGCGGCGCCGGTGCGCCGGAATCGGATCGGGGATTGCGCCGCCGGTCCCCCGCTGCTGACTCTGCCGCGGCAGTACCCGGGGTAGTGGTCTTCGTGGGCGCCAGGACGGCCGCTGACGGAGGCGACACCGTCGACGTCTTCACCACGGGCGCCAACTCCCGTAGCCGGGCAGGTGTTGTTTGCGTAGGGCTGGATGCCTGCCTCCCTGCATCCTCTATCGCCGGGCGAGAACCGTCGTCGTCTACCCGTGCACTGCTGGGCAGCGCGCTGGGCGGCACGGCCGCTGGTGGTTTTGTGGGCGCTGCAGGCGGCAGCGGAACCGTTCGCGGGCCCGCGTCCTCGGTCGCGAAGCGCTGTGCGTCCAGATAGTCGAGCCCGGCGATCGCATTGAACACTTTGCGACAAGCGCCGCACCGGACCATGCCGCTGCGCGTCCGCAACTGCTCTGCTGCCACGCGAAACAGCGCGTTGCAGTTCGGGCAGCGGGTTGCCAGCGCCATCGATCAGGCGGCGCGACGGCCGGCGAGCGCCACCCAGCCTTCGTCCTGGCCGGCCACCTCGAGACGCAGCCGCGGATCCGCGGCTGCAAAAGCGGCCATGACGTCGCCGGCCTGCCGCTCCAGTATTCCCGACAGCAGCAAGGTGCCGGTATGCGCGAGGTGATGCAGGAGGGTGGGAGCGAGCAGCATGATGGGATTGGCGAGGATATTGGCCACGACGAGGTCAAAGACCGGAGCGACGCCTGGAGCCGCCACGATCCCCTCGGGCGCAGTGTACTGGGCGTCCACGCCGTTGCGAGCGGCATTGTCGCGTGCCGTTATCAGTGCCTGTGCGTCGATATCGACACCCACGACAGCCCTCGCGCCCAGGCGCGCCGCGCAGATGGACAAAATGCCCGACCCGCAGCCGTAATCGAGGACCGTAGCGCCCGGAACAAGGTTCGCGTCTATCCAGCCGAGGCACAGGCGCGTGGTCGGGTGCGTCCCCGTGCCGAAGGCGACGCCCGGATCTATGCGGATATTGCAGGCTTGCGGGTCGGGCGGCTCGTGCCAGCTCGGGACGATCCATACCCTGCCGGCGCTGCCGATGCGCACGGGCGCAAATTGGGACTGGGTCTGACGCACCCAGTCGCAGTCGGGAACCGGCTGTTGTGACAGCAGGGGCGGCACGTCGGCGCCCAGCGATGCCGCCGCGGCGGCGAGCACCGCAGCGCCATCGAGATCCGCGTCGAGCAGCACGCTCACGCGGTTATTGCGCCAGCCAGCCGCCGGCGGCGGCATGCCCGGTTCGCCATAAAGAGCCACCTCATCCTCGGTGGCGCTGTCCTGGTCTTCTATGGAAACCGATACCGCGCCGGCTGCCAGCAGTGCATCACCCCAGTCATCCAGGCCTTCGGCCGGGAGCATCAGGCGGATCTCGATCATCGACATGGGGGCGTGCCTTACGCTGCGCCGGCCGCCGGAATCAGCCTTGGTTGGCTTTCTTCTCCGCCAGACGCTTCTCAAGATAATGGATGCTGGTGCCACCCTGCACGAATTTTTCGTCCATCATCAATTCGCGGTGCAGGGGAATGTTGGTGCTGATACCTTCGACCACTGCCTCCGACAGGGCGATGCGCATGCGGGCTATGGCCTGGTCGCGCGTCTCGCCATAGCAGATCACCTTGCCGATCATCGAATCGTAATTGGGCGGAACGAAGTACCCCGAGTAAGCATGCGAGTCGACGCGCACGCCCGGTCCGCCGGGCGGATGCCAAGCGGTGATGCGGCCGGGGCTGGGGGTGAACTTGTACGGGTCTTCCGCGTTGATGCGGCACTCGATGGCATGGCCCCGCAGCGTGATATCGCGCTGGCGCAGGAGCAGGCGTTCGCCGGCGGCTATGCGTATCTGATACTGCACGATGTCGATACCGGTGACCATTTCCGTTACCGGATGCTCCACCTGTACGCGCGTATTCATTTCAATGAAAAAGAACTCGCCGTTCTCGTACAGGAACTCGAACGTTCCGGCGCCGCGGTAATCGATCTTTCGGCAGGCATCGGCGCAGCGGTCGCCGATCCGCTCGATCGACTTGCGCGGTATGCCGGGTGCCGGCGCCTCCTCGAGAATCTTCTGGTGACGCCGTTGCATGGAGCAATCGCGCTCCCCCAGCCAGACCGCGTTACGGTGCTGGTCGGCCAATACCTGGATCTCGATATGGCGCGGGTTCTCGAGGAACTTCTCCATGTAGACCATGGGATTGCCAAAGGCCGCCTGCGCCTCCTGGCGCGTCATCGTGACGGCGCTCAGCAGGGCCGCCTCCGTGTGAACCACCCGCATGCCGCGGCCGCCGCCACCGCCCGAGGCCTTGATGATCACCGGGTATCCCACCGCGCGCGCCGTGCGGATGATCTCGCGCGGGTCCTCGGGCAGTGCGCCGTCCGAACCCGGCACCGTGGGCACGCCGGCCTCGACCATGGCCCGCTTGGCCGACACTTTGTCGCCCATCAGGCGTATCGATTCGGGCCGGGGTCCGATGAAGACGAATCCGCTGCGCTCGACGCGTTCGGCGAAATCGGCGTTTTCCGACAGGAAACCATAGCCCGGGTGGATGGCTTCGGCATCCGTCACTTCCGCGGCGCTGATGATGGCGGGGATGTTCAGGTAGCTGTCCTTGGATGCCGCCGGACCAATGCAAACCGACTCGTCCGCCAGTTTCACGTATTTGGCGTCGGCGTCGACCTCGGAATGGACGACCACCGTGCGTATGCCGACCTCGCGGCAGGCACGCTGGATACGCAGGGCGATTTCACCCCGGTTTGCTATGAGGATTTTTCCGAACATGAGGTTGGACGCGGTCTATTGATAATTACTGTGTGGGCAAAGTCCGCAAGAGTTTTGCTCCGCGGCGGATTACGGCGTGCATGTGGTGGTGGCCCGCCTTCGCTCCCGGAGGGAGCTACGGCGGGCTAACCAATAATGAACAGTCCCTGGCCGTATTCGACCGCC
>CAIQGU010000525.1 GCA_903871435.1 uncultured Burkholderiales bacterium
ATGGCGTCGACGCCGTAATCCTCGAACTTGGTCGCCAGATCGATGACATCGTGGCCGGTGAGCTTGCTCCAGCCGTCGGTGGCAACCTTGCCGTCCTTGGCGTCGAGTGCGACGATCACGTGCCCGCCGAAGGCGCTGCAGGCATCGTGCAGGAAGCCGGGGTTCTTGACGGCCGCGGTGCCGATCACCACGAAAGCTACGCCATCATCGATGAAGCGCTCGATGGTGTCGAGATCGCGCAGCCCGCCGCCCAGTTGCACGGCGATGTCGGGGCCGACGGCCTTGACGATGCGACGGATGGCCTGCTCATTCACGGGCTTGCCGGAACGGGCACCGTTGAGGTCCACGATATGCAGCCGCGTGGCGCCCAGATCTACCCATTGCCGCGCCATGGCAACGGGGTCTTCGGAAAACACGGTGGCATCGTTCATATCGCCCTGCCGCAGGCGAACGCAGTGCCCGTCCTTAAGATCGATTGCGGGGATCAGCAGCATGGGATTTAAAGTCGAGGGCGAAGGCGGGACGTTGGGTGGGGGCCGCGGGGCGCAGTATGGCGGCCGGTCACGGGTTCCAGGTCACGAAATTTTCGTAGAGTCTCAGTCCGGCTGCAGCGCTTTTCTCGGGATGGAACTGCACGGCGAAAATATTATCTTGGGCAACGGCGCAGGTAAAGGAGCCGCCGTAATCCGCCCGCCCGGCGATCAGGCCCGGGGCATCCGTTTCGACATGGTAACTGTGTACGAAATAGAAGTAACTGTCATCCTCAATGCCAGCCCATAAAGCATGGGGCCGGGCCTGCCGCACGCGGTTCCACCCCATGTGTGGAATCTTGCGCCGGCGGCCCTGTTCGTCCATGGTAGTCCTAAACCGGACAACGCGCCCGGGAAACAGGCCCAGGCCGGACACGCCGCCCTCCTCCGACGCGCCGAAGAGCATCTGTTCGCCAATGCAGACGGCAAGGATAGGCTTGGAAGCCGCAGCACGGCGCAGGGACGGCTCCAGGCCGGACGCCGCCAGGTTGCGCATGCAATCGGGCATGGCGCCCTGGCCCGGGAGTACAACCCGCTCGGCCGCGTCGATCACCGCCGGATCCTGCGTGA
Organism: uncultured Burkholderiales bacterium; assembly: GCA_903871435.1. Lineage (GTDB taxonomy): Bacteria > Pseudomonadota > Gammaproteobacteria > Burkholderiales > Burkholderiaceae_F > GJ-E10. Next base: position 1,101 of record CAIQGU010000525.1, read on the forward strand.
TGCTGGCATCCACCCCGGGGGCGACGCGGGCCAGTGCCTGCGCCACCGATCGCAGGTTGCCCATGCCGAAGTCGGCGATGGCAATCACCGCTACAACGCGCCTTTGGTACTGGGTATGACCCCGGCGGCACGGGGATCGACTTCCAGCGCCGCGCGCAACGCGCGGGCGAAGGCCTTGAAAACCGTCTCGCATTGGTGATGCGCGTTGTCGCCGCGCAGATTGTCGACATGCAGCGTCACCAGGGCGTGGTTGACGAAACCCTGGAAGAATTCATGGGCCAGTTCCACGTCGAAATTGCCGATGGTCGACCGCGTGAACGGTACGTGCCACTGCAAACCCGGACGCCCGGAAAAATCCACTACGACCCGCGTCAGCGCTTCGTCCAGCGGTACGTAGGCATGACCGAAGCGGCGTATGCCTTGCTTGTCGCCGGCTGCCGCCGCCACGGCGCGGCCCAGGGTTATGCCCACGTCCTCGACCGTGTGGTGACCGTCGATGTGCAGGTCGCCGGCCGCCTCGACGACCAGGTCGATGGCGCCATGGCGCGCTATCTGGTCGAGCATGTGGTCGAAGAAGCCTATGCCCGTGGCGACCGTGCAGGTGCCGGTGCCGTCGAGATCGACCGCCACCCGGATGCGCGTCTCCTTCGTTTCACGGACGATTTCCGCCACACGCCGCGCAGTACCCGTCTTTGCCGCGGGTCCCGGCGCACTACCCGGCTTGGTTTCTGCCGTCATGGAATATTCCTCAGATGCCCGACGCAAGCGCCTGGAAAAAAAGCGCGTTTTCGTTTTCCGTGCCAACCGTGATGCGCAGGCAACCCTGCAGCAAGGGGTGGGCCGCTGACACATCCTTGACCAGAATACCCTGCTGCCGGAGCGCTGCAAACACCCGCGGCGCATCGCCGACCCGCAGCAGGAAGAAATTTGCATCCGAATCGAAAACCGTCACGTCGGAGCGGTTGGCGGCCCATTGCCGCAGGCGGGCAATCAGAGCGGCGCGGCTCGCGCGGATGGCCGCTGCCTGTTGGTCAAGGACGGCGATGTGGTCGAACAGAAAATCCACCGCGCCCAGGGTAAGGCTGTTGACGTTGAAAGGCGGGCGAATCTTGTCGAACTCGTGGATGAGTTCGGGTGCGCCGCAAAGGTAACCCAGGCGTACCCCGGCCAGCCCCAGTTTCGAGAGCGTGCGCAGCACGAGCAGGTTGGGCCGGCGCGGCAGTTCGCCGATCCAGGTCTGCCGGGCAAAGGGCAGGTAGGCTTCATCGACCACCACGATGCCGGGCGCCGCATCCAGTATGGCGTCAATGGCGGCGCGGTCGAAACTGTTACCCGTGGGGTTGTTGGGATAGGCCAGAAAGACGACGGCCGGACGGTGAACCTGCAGGGCGGACAGGAAGGCCGGCAGATCCAGGGAGAAATCCGGCCGCAGGTCGACCGAAACGAAACGGCAGCGGTCCTGGGCGGCGATCAACCGGTACATGGAAAAGCCGGGCCAGGGTGACAGCACGGTGGTTTCCGGGCCCGCACAGGCCTGGATCACCAGATGGATCAGTTCATCCGACCCGTTGCCCAGCAGCAGCCCGCTGCCCGGCGGCAGCCCGGCCTGGGCGGCGAGGCGGCGCTTGAATGCCGCCGGCTCACCCGGCGGGTAGCGGTTCAGCGCCAGCGTACCCAGGTGCTGGCCCAGTGCCCGCGCCAGTTCGGTCGGCAGCGGGTAGGGGTTTTCCATCAGGTCCAGCTTGATCAAGCCATCGGCAGCAACGACCGGATAGGCATGCTGATCGCGGATGTCCTGGCGGATCGCTCCCAGCGGTACGGCGGGGGCGACGCTCATGCCGCAGTACCCGGCGCAGGCGCACCGGCGAGCATGCGCATTTCAGCGCTGCGGGCATGTGCCACCAGGCCTTCGCCGCGCGCCAGGCGCGACGCGGTAGCGCCCAGGGTGCGTGCGCCGGCCGCCGAGACCTCCAGCACGCTGCTGCGCTTCTGGAAATCGGCCACGCCCAGCGGCGAGGAAAACCGCGCGGTGCGCGACGTGGGCAGGACGTGATTAGGCCCGGCGCAATAATCGCCCAGGGATTCGCTAGTGCTGGGTCCGAGGAAGATCGATCCGGCATGACGTATCAGCGGCAGCCAGCGGCGCGCGTCACGCGTGGAAATTTCCAGGTGTTCGGGGGCAATGCGGTTGGCGATGGCGCACGCCTGCTCCAGGTCGCGCACGAGCACCAGGGCGGCCCGGTTGGCGAGCGAGGTTTCGATGATCTGGCGGCGCGGCATGGAGGGCAGCAGGCGGCCGATGGCGCTGGCAACGGCATCGATGAAAGCGGCATCCGGGGTGAGGAGTATGGCCTGGGCCATCTCGTCGTGTTCGGCCTGCGAGAACAGGTCCATGGCGATCCATTCCGGGTCGGTATGGCCATCACAGATGATGAGGATCTCGCTAGGCCCCGCGATCATGTCGATGCCCACGGTGCCGAACACCCGGCGCTTGGCCGCCGCAACGTAGGCGTTTCCAGGGCCGACGATCTTGTCCACGGCGGGTATCGTGGCCGTGCCATACGCCAGCGCCGCCACGGCCTGGGCCCCGCCCACGGCGAAGGCTCGGGTGACCCCCGCCAGAGCCGCTGCGGCCATGACCAGCGGATTGCGCGCGCCGTCGGGCGTGGGTGCCACCATCACGATTTCGCTCACGCCTGCCACCTGGGCGGGTATGGCGTTCATCAGCACCGAAGACGGGTAGGACGCCTTGCCGCCAGGCACATAGATACCGACGCGGTCCAGTGGCGTGATGCGCATGCCCAGGGTGGTGCCATCGGCCTCGGCCACCGACCAGTCACGGGCACGGCCGTTTTCATGAAAGCTGCGGATGCGCTGCGCCGCCACCTCGAGGGCATTACGGTCATCGATGGGCAGGGACTCGAGCGCGGCGCGCATCTGCGCCGCGGGAATTTCCAGTTCGGCCACGCTGCCAGCAGTGATCCGGTCAAAGCGCGCGCTGTATTCCAGCACGGCGGCATCGCCCCGGCGGCGCACGTCGTCCAGGATGGCTTCGACCTGGGCGTCGATGGCACGGTCGGGCGCACCATCGACGCTGGTCAACCGTGCCAGCGCGGCATCAAAACCGGGGGCGGCCGCATCGAGCCGGGCGATGTTCAAGGGGACGGTCATGCCGCGCCTTCGGACACTGCGGGCGCGCGCGAACCGCTGACCACGACCGCCCCGCCGATGGCCGTGATGAGTGCGGCCAGGCGTTCGCGGCCCGTTTTGTAGGCGGCCTGGTTGACGATGAGGCGCGAGCTGATGGGGATGATCTGCTCGACCTCGTGCAGGTTATTGGCCTTGAGCGTGGCGCCGCTCGACACGAGGTCGACGATGGCGTCGGCCAGTCCGGCCAGCGGGGCCAGTTCCATGGAGCCGTAGAGTTTTATCAGGTCGACATGCACGCCCTTGCGGGCAAAAAAGTCGCGTGCGCCCTGCACGTATTTGGTGGCCACGCGCAAGCGCGCGCCGCGGCGCACGGCGCCCGCATAATCGAAACCGACCGGCGCGGCCACGCAAAGCCGGCAGCGGCCGATTCCCAGGTCAACCGGTTGGTAGATGCCCCCGCCGCCGTGTTCCATGAGAATGTCCGCCCCGGCGATACCCAGTTCCGCCGCGCCATATTGCACATAGGTGGGCACATCCGAGGCGCGGACGATGACCAGGCGCACGTCCGGCACGCTGGTGCCGATGATGAGTTTGCGCGTGGCCTCGGGGGGTTCATCGGGGACGATGCCGGCCCGCGCCAGCAGCGGCAGCGCTTCCTCGAAGATGCGGCCCTTGGGCAGCGCCAGGGTGATCATGGTGCGCGCCTCACCGTACACGCTCGATGCGCGCGCCCAGTGACGCGAGCCTGCGCTCCATCTCCTCGTAGCCACGGTCGAGGTGATAGGTGCGTTCAACGGTGGTCTGGCCCCGCGCCACCAGGCCGGCGATGACCAGGCTGGCAGAGGCCCGCAGGTCGGTGGCCATCACCGTGGCGCCGGAGAGGTGGTCGATGCCGCGCACGATGGCGGTGTGCCCGTCGATATCGATGCTGGCGCCCAGGCGCTGCAACTCAAGCACGTGCATGAAGCGGTTTTCGAAGATATTTTCCGTGATGCGCGCAACGCCGTCGGCGATGCAGTTGAGGGCCAGGAATTGCGCCTGGGCGTCGGTGGGGAAGGCCGGGTAGGGTTCGGTGCGCAGGCTGACCGCGCGTGGCCGCTGGTCCATGCGCAGGCGGATGGTATCCGCAGCCGTCTCGATGCGGGCGCCGGCTTCGCGCAGCTTGTCCAGCACGGCATCAAGCGTATCGGGCGCAGTGCCTTCAAGGGTGATATCGCCACCGGCTGCCGCGGCGGCAACGAGGAAAGTGGCGGTCTCGATGCGGTCGGGCATGATGCGGTGCGTGGCGCCATGCAGCCGCTCCACGCCCTCGATGACGATGCGGTCGGTGCCGGCGCCGCGCACCCGGGCGCCCATGGCGTTGAGGCAGGCTGCCAGGTCGGCGACCTCGGGCTCGCGCGCCGCATTCTCGATGATGGTTTCGCCATCGGCCAGGGTCGCCGCCATCATGAGGTTTTCAGTGCCGGTTACCGTCACCATGTCGGTGACGATGCGCGCGCCGCGCAGCCGCCCGGCGCCGCTGCGCCGCGCGACGATATAGCCCTGCTCGATGGTGAGCTCGGCGCCCAGTGCCTGCAGGCCCTTCAGATGCTGGTCAACCGGCCGGGCGCCAATGGCGCAGCCGCCGGGCAGGCTGACGCGTGCCGAACCTTCGCGGGCCAGCAAGGGCCCCAGCACGAGTATTGCGGCACGCATGGTCTTGACGAGATCGTAGGGCGCTTCCACCGAACCGAGGCGGGCGGCACGCAGCGCGTAGGACTGCCCGTCACGCTCGACGGCAACGCCCAGACCGGCCAGCAGGCGCCCCATGGTGGCCGTATCGGCGAGGCGTGCGACGTTGTCCAGGCGCAGTTCTTCGCTGGTCAGCAGGGCCGCCGCCATGATGGGCAGGGCGGCGTTCTTGGCGCCTGCAACCCGCAGATTGCCGGAGAGCCGATGTCCGCCCTCGATGCGAAGCTTGTCCATGAAATTCCCGTAGTGGAATCGGTTCGATGGCCGGCGCTGCCGGCCTAGCGGCTGCCGGCGGCCGGCGCGGCCCCCGCAGCGGCCAGTTCCTCGGGCGTGACCGTGCGCATCGACAGGGCGTGGATTTCCTGGCGCATGCGATCACCCAGGGCTCCGTACACCAGCCGGTGTCGTTCGATACGCGCCAGACCGGCGAAGCGGCTGCTGACGATGAGGGCGTTCCAGTGGTGGCCGTCGCCGTCGACCTCCAGGCGTTCGCAGGCTAGGCCCTGGGCAATGGCGGCACGGATCGATTCGGAAGTTGGCATGGTGCTCATGAACGCAGTTTATAGCCGCGGGCCAGCATGCCCAAGGCGGTGGCCGACGCGAGGCAGAACGCCACCACCACGACCAGCAGGCTGGTCCAGGGCGAAACGTCGGATTGGGCGAAAAAACCGTAACGGAAACCGTCGATCATGTAGAAAAACGGGTTCGCGTGGGAAAAGGCCTGCCAGAAAACCGGCAGGCCGTGTACCGAGTAGAAAACGCCCGAAAGAAAGGTTGCCGGGAGGATGAGGAAATTCTGGAATGCCGCCAGCTGGTCGAATTTGTCGGAGACGATGCCCGCGATCAACCCCAGGACGCCCAGCAGTGCGGCTCCGGCCAGCGCAAATACCGGAATCCACAAGGGCGCCGCGAATTGCGGGGGAGCAATCCACACCGTGACGAAAAAAACACCCAGGCCAACGGCCAGGCCGCGCAGTACGGATGCCAGCACATAGGCGCCGAAGAACTGTACGGCCGACAGCGGTGGCAGCAGGAGAAATACCAGGTTGCCCATGATCTTCGACTGGATCAGGGATGAGGATGAATTGGCAAACGCATTTTGCAGTATGGACATCATCACCAGGCCGGGGACAAGAAATGCGCTGTAATGCACCCCGGCGAAGGGTTCCACGCGGGTGTCCAGGACGTGGCCGAAAACCAACAGGTAGAGCACGCCCGTGAGTACGGGGGCGGCGATGGTCTGGAAGCTCACCTTCCAGAAGCGCAGCGTTTCCTTGTACAGGAGCGTGCGAAAGCCCGTCCAGCCGGCGCCATCGGGCACACACAGCGGCTGCATGGGGGTGCTGGTCACGGTGGGCACCGGCGGCGGTGCCAGCATGGGTGCTTTCATCGTGCAGGCGCTCCGCTCGATGCAACGGCAGCATCGGCCATGACCTGAACGAATACGTCTTCCAGGTCGGCCGGCCCCACTTCCAGTTCCTCGACGTCGCTGCCGAAATCGCGGCAGGCCTGCAGTGCGGCGCCCACGTCGCGGGAGTGCGACAGGCGCAGGACGATGCGCCCGGGCTTCTCGGCGACGACACTGGGCCACAGCGCCGGCGGAAGCGGGCCGCGCAGCTGCATCGCGACCTGCACGCCGGCGATACGGCCCAGCAGGTCGCGCGTGGCCTCCAGCGCCACGATGCGGCCACCCTTGAGCATGGCGATACGGCCGCACATCTGCTGCGCTTCCTCCAGGTAGTGGGTGGTGAGCACGATGGTATGGCCAGCGGCATTGAGCCGCGCCATGAACTGCCACAAGCCCTTGCGCAGTTCGACATCCACTCCGGCGGTGGGTTCATCGAGCACGATGACCGGCGGGCGATGAACCAGGGCCTGGGCGACCAGCACG
>CAIQGU010000526.1 GCA_903871435.1 uncultured Burkholderiales bacterium
CGAGCCCGGCGAATGCGTCGGCATCCTCATGCCCAACCTCGCGGCCACCGTCTGCATGCTGTTGGGAACGGGCGCGCGAAGCAAACACGGTGCGGATGGCGGCCGCCGTGCAGCCGTCACGCATGCCCGCCGCCCCCGACTTGTAGTTGAGCATGGCCGGCACGCGTCCCACCGCGCCCGTTCCCAACAGCATGCAGACGGTGGCCGCGAGGTTGGGCATGAGGATGCCGACGCATTCGCCGGGCTCGGTGTTGCGGGCAACGATGCGTCCCAGACCCAGCGCCATCTTGAGAAGGTCGCCATAGGAATATTCGACCTGGTTGAGGTCTTCGACCACGCGGCGGCGGCGGCCGTAGATGCGCATGGTGTCAAGAAATTCGGAGAACAGCGTCTGCTTGGGTCGCGAATCGAAGATCATCTGCTGCATGATCCGCCGCAGGGCCTCGCCGGCGGCGCGGCGGCGCAGTTTGGCGGTGGCCAGTGCGGGCATGGGAATGCCGGTGGGCGGCAGGATGGATATGGTCACACGCGGGAACAACCGGCGCGGGTTTTTGCCGGACATGCGCCCGAAGATCGATCGCGACGGGCCGTCGAGGCGCACCGGGAGCACCGTTGCGCCCGTCTTGGCGGCAACAAAAGCCGGCCCGTCGTAGACCTTCATCATCGACCCGGTATTGGTGATGCGCCCTTCCGGGAAGATCACCACCGGCCGGCCGGTCTCGATCAGCTTGATGACCTTCTTCATGGCCATCGGGCTGGTCGGATCGACGGCCAGATAGTCGACCTGGCTGAGCAGCAGCCGGAACAGCGGGCGGCGGATGATGCCGGTATGAATGACGAAGACCGGATCGACGGGCAGGAACAGACCCAGGAGCAACCCGTCGAGGAATGACTCATGGTTGGCGATGATGAGCAGCCGCGTGCTGTTAACGCCCGCCATGGTGCCGTCGATACGCACGCGAAAGAGCACGCCGCAAACCCGCTTCAGTACCGCGCGCATCAGTTGCCGTAAAAATTGCCGCATTGCCATTTTCCCTTACTCGCCGAGCCGTGCAGGTACCGGCGACAAGCCGCCTTGACCCATTGCGCTACTGGCACGCCCGCCTTTGGCCAGGCGCCAGGAGAGCGCGACGCCGATGAGCGCGGCGGCCAATGTAGCAAGCAGGTGCTTGATCGTGTGGCCGCTCACCACGGCGAGCGCGTCAAACACGCCGTGATCGGCCCACTCGAAAAGCTTGGCCAACAGGTAAAGGGCCATGGCACCCGCGACCGCCAGGCGCTCCCGCATGGGTGCTTCGTGCTGCCATTGCAGCAGGGGCACCAGGACCAGCGGCAAGAGTTGCAGCAGGAGGTAGGGACGCAGATCGCCGGCTCCCTGAAGGTCCGTCACGCGCCACCAGCCAACCGCTGCCACCGCGCTGGCTGCCAGCGCCGGCGTCACCCACCTCCCCACGCCTATGGTCTCGCGCCAGGTCGCTGCCAGCAGCCCGGCGCAGGCCAGCGCGATGGGCAAGCGGTCCCAGACCAGGCGGGCGTTGTCCGGTGCCAGGTGGTAGCCGGCCGATCCCACACTCGTGAACACCAGAGCAAGAAAGAAGAGCAGCCAGCCGTCGCGTCCCGCGGCCAGCAGCGGTGAGGATGCATTGCGCGCCAGACCGACGAGTCCCATCAGGCCCACGACGGCAAAGCCCAGGTTCGACAACACGTCCGCCGCGTGTGCGAGGCCAAATACGGCGCGCTGGTCGGCGAACGCGTGGTAATGCGCCGGCTGCAGGATGGGTCCATGCCAGAGCAGCGCGGCGAACGCCAGTGCAATCACGGCGCCAGGCAAGGCGTACGGAACCGCAAAGCGCCGCACCGGTGAGGTCAGCGCGGGCCAGGCGGTGCCGGGCACACCGAGCGAAGGAAAGGGTTCGCGCGGGATGCGGGCGGGTGTGGGGTGAGGGCGGTTCGCCATCGTGCTGGGGTCCGGCATTGGAGTCTCCTGTGTGCAATGTGGGAGCACTATCGCCCGGCGTATTAACTTTTCAAAGAAATTTGCAGGAAACCGCATAAAACTCGCAGCTTGGTATTACATTTCGATACTTTGCACGCCCTTTTACGGCCTGGGCTCAGGCGGTCCGGCTCACTACCCCAGTGGGAGACTGCATGTCGCAGACCGAACATCTCGTTGCCACCCTCAAGCGCCTGCTCAAGACGCGCGGCGTCACCTACCTGCAGGTGGCCCGGCATCTGGGGCTCAGCGAGCCCAGCGTAAAGCGGCAGTTTTCACACTTGAGTTTTCGCCTCGATACCGTGGAGTCGATCTGCGACCTCATCCGTATCGACCTTGCCGAGCTGGTGCGCACCGCCGAGGACGCGCTGCCCGCCGTGCATCAATTGCGCCCCGAACAGGAGGCCGATCTCGTGGCGGACCCGCGCCGCTTGCTGGTGGCCGTGTGCGTGCTCAACCAGCTGACGCCGGCGCAGATCAGCGCCAATTACAAGCTCAGCAAGGCCGAGGTGGTGACCCAGTTGCTGCGCCTGGACCGGTTGCAACTCATCACGCTGTTGCCGGAAAACCGCGTCCGTATCAAAGTGGCGCGCGACTTTGGCTGGC
>CAIQGU010000527.1 GCA_903871435.1 uncultured Burkholderiales bacterium
AGAATTTGCAGAGAAGAAACAGGAATATCTTGTCGTCTTATATCTCAATGCCCGACACGAACTCATGCAAAAAGAAATTATCGGCATCGGCAGTCTGAACAGCATGGTCATTACACCAAAGGAGATTTATTCTCCGGCCCTTTTATCACCCTGCGCCGCCATCCTCGCCGCCCACACCCAGTCCGGCGGTGTTCAACCACACAGGGTTCGCGTCAAGGCGGCGCTGCATCAACACACCAACCAGAATCCACAATGCGTCAACCTGTGCCATGGGCGCTTGACGCAGAAACGAGGCCAAGTGCCCGTATGCAGAGGTCTGCACGACAGGGCGCGGCACCACCAGAACGGCGTCCTGCCCAAGATTGGGGAAATCGACAACGTCCGCAGAGACCTCAGCGGTGAAATGGTCCGCGAAGGTGTCCGGATCCGGCTCACGTTCAAGCGCGGGACAATCGTACGCAACGAATTCAAATGCCCGCCCGGCAGTCGACGCTCGTACCGGTGGCGTTTCCCACCGAAACGCGGTCATGGGCAGATCAGCCAAGGTTTGCGTAATAAAGCACCGTAGCGTTTCGTCCTCTTGCCAGAGGGAGAGGATCTGCGCGTACGAAACAGGAAGACCGTTTCGGAAAATGCGGACGCGCACTCCGCGGCCGCCCGGCAGCGCATCGGTGCCTGAGGTCCATATCTTGCCGGTACGGGTTGCTGCAGGACCCGCTGGCGTCCTCAGGCGCTCAGCCGCGCAACGTACTCCACTTCTTCACGGCTTCCCAGTACGACCGCGACCCGCTGATGCAGCGATGTGGGCTGGATATCAAGAATGCGCTGCGTCCCGTTGCTGGCGGCCCCGCCCGCCTGCTCGATCAGCAGGGCCATGGGGTTAGCCTCGTACATGAGCCGCAGCTTGCCGGGCTTGCCCGGCTCGCGGCGGTCGCGCGGGTACAGGAAGATGCCGCCGCGCTGCATGATGCGGTGCACGTCCGAGACCATGGACGCCACCCAGCGCATGTTGAAATCCTTGCCTCGCGGGCCGTCCGCGCCGGCCAGGCATTCGTCGATGTAGCGCCGCACCGGTGCTTCCCAGTGGCGCATGTTCGACATATTGATGGCAAATTCCTGCGTCTGGGCCGGTATTCGCAGGTTCTCGCGCGTGAGCAGGAAGCTGCCCGTGTCCTTGTCCAGTGTGAACTCGTGCACGCCCTGACCCACGGTGATGACGAATTGAGTCTGGGGCCCGTAGACCGCGTAGCCCGCGGCCACCTGCGATGTGCCGGGCTGGAGGAAGGCGGCTTCTTCGGCCTTGGGGTCATGCGCCCGCAGTACCGAGAAGATGGTGCCGATGGAAACGTTGACGTCGATATTGCTCGAGCCGTCCAGCGGATCGAAGAGCAGCAGGTAGTCGCCGCGCGGATAGGCCACGGGTATGCCCACCGGCTGGTCCATTTCCTCGGAGGCCATGGCGGCCAGGGTGCCGCCCCATTCGTTGGCTTCGATCAGCATCTGGTTGGCGATGATGTCGAGCTTCTTTTGCGTTTCGCCCTGCACGTTGCTGGTCTGCGCACTGCCCAGCACGCCCCCGAGGGCGCCGTGGCCAACCGCATGCGAGATGGTCTTGACGGCGCGCGCCACGGTTTCGAGCAGCAGGCGCAGGTTGGCGTCCATGCCGCTAGTGCGTTCGCAACGGATGAGAAAGTGAGTAAGGGACAGGCGGGCCAAGGCATTCTCCGGTGGGTCAACTGGCAAGCGCGCGTTCTACGATCTCGCGCACATCGCGCGAGATTTCCTGGTTGGCGCCAAGCGCTTCCAGCGCCTGGCGCATGAGCTGGGCGCGGTCCGGCGTGTAGCGCCGCCAGCGCTCCAGGGTGCGGGCAATACGGGCGGCGACGATGGGGTTGATGCGGTCGAGGCGCGTGACCTGGTCGACCCAGAAGGCGTAGCCGCTGCCGTCGGCGCGGTGAAACTCCGCCGGGTTGCCGTTGCAAAATCCCAGCACCAGCGCATTGACGTTGTTGGGGTTCTTTTCTGAATAGGCGCTGTGCCGCAACAACACCTTCACGCGCTCGATGGTCGCCGGCTCTCCGGGTTGCGCGGGAGCCGTGGCCTGCAGCGAGAACCATTTGTTCATCAGCAGCGGCTCGTGTTGCCATTGCCGGGCTACCTGCAGCAGCACGTCCACCTTGGTGGGTGCCGGGCTATGCACGATGGCCGTGAGCGCCGCCAGGCGGTCGGTGAGGTTATCAGCCTCGGCCAATTGGCGGCGTGCCGCGTCCAGCGCCGCGGGATCGCCCGCCAGCACGAGAAATCCCAGCGCAAGATTCTTCAGTGCACGGCGACCCGCAAGCGCGGAATCCGGCGAATACGCCTCGGTGCCGGACATTTGCGCATGTATGCCCTGCCAGTGGGTCGCAAGCTCGGTGCCCAACCACTGACGCATGCCGCTGCGCGCGGCCCGTATGGCCTGTGGCTCGACGATGGAGCGCTGCTCGGCAATGACAACCTCGCTGGGCAGTTGCAGGCTGCGTTCGCGAAAGGCCGGCGATGCCCCTGAATCCAGCAAGGTGCGTTCGACCAGCGCGCGCAGCGCCGGGCTGTGCAGCAAGGCGTCGCCCGCTTCCAGCGCGTCGGTAGCCCGCAGCAGCGCTGCCAGGGCGATCTTTTGACCGGCTTCCCAGCGATTGAAGCCATCGCTGTCATGGGCCGCCAGCAGCGCCATTTCTTCATCCGTGTAGTGGTGCTCGACGATCACCGGCGCGGAGAAGTCGCGCAGCAGCGAGGGCACGGCACCCGCGGGAACATCCACCAGGCGGTAGGTGTGCGCGCTCTGGGTGAGTTCAAGCACCCGGGTCGTGCCCAGTGCCTGGGCCTCGCCCTCGAGACGCAAGGGGACGTCCTTGCCGTCGGGCCCCACCAGGCCCAGTGCAAAGGGAATGAGCAGGGGCTGCTTGTCGGGCTGACCCGGCGTGGGCGGGCAGTTTTGCGCGATGCGCACTTCCAGCGTTCCGGCTTGCGCATCGGCCGAGCAGCTCACGGCGACCCGTGGTGTGCCGGCCTGCGAATACCAGAGCAGGAACTGATCCAGGTTGCGGCCCGAGGAATCGGCCATGGCGGCCACGAACTGGTCGCAGGTTGCGGCCTGGCCATCGTGGCGATCGAAATAAAGGTCCAGCCCGCGGCGGAAGCCCTCGACGCCCAGCAGTGTCTGCAGCATGCGCACCACCTCGGCGCCCTTTTCATACACGGTTGCCGTGTAGAAATTGCTGATCTCGAGGTAGGCGTCCGGACGTATGGGGTGCGCCATGGGGCCCGCATCTTCGGGAAACTGCTGCGCGCGCAGGGTGCGCACGTCGTCGATGCGGGCTATGGCCCGCGCCGAAACCGGATCGGCTCCCTGCGCCTGGGCCTCGGCCTCGAGCAGATCGCGGGTGAATTCCTGGTCGCGAAAAACGGTGAGGCCTTCCTTGAGGCTGAGCTGGAACCAGTCGCGGCAGGTCACCCGGTTGCCGGACCAGTTGTGGAAATACTCGTGGCCGATGATGGACTCTATCGTCGCAAAATCCGTGTCGGTGGCGATGGTGGGGTCGGCCAGTACGTACTTGGCATTGAAGATGTTCAGGCCCTTGTTCTCCATGGCCCCCATGTTGAAGTCGGCCGCTGCCACGATCATGTACCGATCGAGGTCCAGCTCGCGTCCAAATCGCGTCTCGTCCCAAGTGATAGCGCGCCGCAGGCATGCAGCGGCGTGGTCCAGGCGCGGCAGGTGCGCGGGCTCTGCCAGGATCTGCAGCAGCACCTCGCGGCCGCTGCGCGTGACGATGCGGGCGTCGCGGCTGGCCAGGGTGGCAGCCACCACCGCAAACAGGTAACTGGGTTTGGGAAAAGGGTCCTCCCACAGCGCGAAGTGGCGCTGGTTGGGCAACTCACCCTGTTCGATCAGGTTGCCGTTGGACAGCAGCACCGGAAACTGCTCGCGCCGGGCGCGCAGCATCACCTTGTAACGGGCCAGCACGTCGGGCCGGTCGGGTATCCAGGTGATACGCCGCATGCCTTCGGCTTCGCATTGCGTGAAGATCGCACCGTTGGACACATACATGCCCATCAGGGAGGTGTTGGACGCCGGCCGGATGCGATTGCGCACGCGGATCGTGAAAGTGTCGCCCGGGGGTGCCGGGATGCGCAAAAGGTTTTCGTCGAGCTGGTAATGCGACGGGCCCAGGGTGCGCCCATCGAGCTCGATCGATACCAGTTCGAGCTGCTCGCCGTTGAGGTCCACGATGCCACCGCTGGCGGCCGGATTGCGGCGCAGCGCCAGCGTGGCGCTGACGTCCGTCACCTCAGGGTCAAGATCGAATTCGAGCAGGACGCTGTCAAGCAGGAAGGCGGGAGCCTGATAGTGCGCGCGTTGTACGCGTGCTGCGGCAACTTTTTGCATGGGGGCCGTGACCAGATTAGGACCGCTTCATTCTAGCGCGCCCCGTTGCCCGCACCCGGCATGCCCCCGGGGAATTTGCAGTGCGCACCCCGGATCGTGTGCCTTGGTACGGTAGCGATGGCGCCCCCGCGGCGCCGTTTTGGTAATTTCGGGTATCTTGGGTCCAGCGTAGTAAGGCCCAAGCAAGGCCCAAGCAAGGCCCAGGCAATACCCAAATGGCCGGCGCGTCCCATGCGTCCATCGTGCCGGCCGCGCCGTTTAACCCGTGGATGATGCCCGTCTTGATCTTTTCCCCTGTTGCCACCTTCTTCACCGATGCAGGTGATTCCGGCGTGCTGCTGCCCATCGCCCTGGTTGGCGTAGGCACGCTGTGGTTCTTCCATTCCCGCCGCCTTGCCTGGCTGCTGCTGCGCTCGGTCCTGCTGGCGGGGCTCTTCATCGCCGCGCTCAAGATACTTTTTCTCTCCTGCGCAGCGCACTGGGCGCCCGGACTATCCAGCCCCAGCGGCCATGCCTGCCTGAGCGCGGTGGTCTACGGCACCCTTGCCACCCTCGTCGCGTCAGGCCGCCCGGCGCCCGTGCGCGTGGCGATCTACCTTGTCACCGCGGTATTCGTGGCGGCCATTTGCGTTTCCCGCGTCACCCTAGGCGTCCACACCGTGCTGGAAGTCGCGATTGGGCTCTGCGTCGGCCTCACTGCCCAGCTGTGGTTCGCCTGGTCCTATTCACGCATGGCGCCGCTGCGCATCGACCTGCGGACCTTCGGCGCGGCGCTGCTGGTTACGGTGCTGGTCGCCTTTGGCATACGGCTGCCGGCAGAATCGCTGATCCGGCACATGGCGAAGCGCCTGGGAGAGAAGTGCACGGCCGTGGTGGTGGCCATTCCATCGGCCGCACCGGGCGCCGCATTGGCACGCGCCCTCAGCCGCTCTTGAGCAGCGCGAGGATGTCGTCAGCAAGAAATTGCGCCGACTGATCGTACGGTGTGATCACGCGGGGCTGGCCTTGCGTATCGATGATGTAGGTGGCGGCCGTGTGGTCCACCAGCGTATTGCCCTGGTACTGCACGATCTGATAGTTGGCGTGAAACGACTTGGTTGCCGCATCGGTCTGCGCCTCCGACCCGCGCAAGCCGATGAAGGTGGGATCAAACGCCGGAACATAGGCCCGGAGCAATTCCGCGGTATCGCGCTCCGGGTCGATGGAAACGAACACCCCCTGAACCCGGTCCGCGTCCACGCCCAGCAGGTGCCGCGCTTGGGCAAACTTGGCCAGCGTGGTGGGACACACATCAGGGCAATGCGTATAGCCGAAACTGAGCAGAACCACCTTGCCGCGAAAGTCCGTGAGCGAGCGTGGCTTGCCGTCGGAATCCACCAGCGAAAACGCGCCGTTCCAGTTCTCTGCGCTGATATCGCGGCCGTGAAAAACCACGGGTGCCGGCTTGCCGAACCAGTGCGCGGATCGACCCGTCAGGAGCAATGCCGACACCAGTGCCACAGCGGCTATCGCCAGCGCGAGTTTCCAGGTGAGCGAGGAGCCGGAGGGTGCTTCATCCATGGGGCGTGGCCTTGCCGCTCCCGGCGCCATGCACGGGACCGCTGCTGGTGAGCGGGAGTACCGGCGCCTCGATCTGCACGGCGTGGCGCTTGCCTGCCGCGTCGAGGATATCCAGCGTGATGGGCACGATCTGCTGCGGCAGCAGCTGGTGCTTGAGACCGATGAACATCACGTGATACTCGTGATCCAGCGCCACCGTGACATGCGCGGGCAGCGCCAGCCGGTCGATGCGGCGCATGTGCATCATGTTGTCGACCGTGCGCATTTCGTGGATTTCCACATGCTCGGCAACCGGCGAGCTGGCACCGGTAAGTTGCGCGTCTTCGCTGCTCGTCAGGTGCATGTAGGCGCCCGAACCGGTCTGACCCTCCACCGTGCCCCGTACCCAGGCATCTTCGGCCACGACGATGGCGGCCGCGGGGGTCGGCGTGCCGGCGGCGAAGGTACCCGTTGGCGCCAGCACGCCTGCCACCAGCAAGCCCAAGGGACCCACAGCGCAGCGCACCGCGGTTCCCAATCCGGGTAGGGGAAAAATCATTATGAACGGGGCCTTCCTGCTCATGGACACACAAGCGCGGCCCGTTTTCAGCCGCAGGCCGTCATTTTACCGCGCCGCTGCACGGGGCAGACGGCCGGGTAATCAGCCTGGCTCGCAGCCCGGCTCGCAGTCCGGATCGCAGCCCGGCAAGTCGCCCGGCAA
>CAIQGU010000528.1 GCA_903871435.1 uncultured Burkholderiales bacterium
ACCGTGGCCGTCGCTGCCGATCCCGACAGGCGAAGACTGGACCGCCGCTTCGTCAAGGATCTTGAGTTGCGGGTTATAGGTCACATGGGCGAAGCTGTTTCCGCCCGTCACCGAGACGTTGTCACCATTGGCGATGCGCACCTCCTCGACCGGTTCGTTCAAGGCAGACTGCAGGCGGCCCAGATCCCCCCCCAGCGCGCTGCCGTCCGCAGTTGCCGTGGGCGCACCGCCCTCCGGGCTCGCAACTGGGCCCACCGCCGGAGGTGCCGGCTTGCCGCATGCCACGAGCAGCAGGGCGCAGGAGCAAACCTGAGCCATAGCGCCTAGGCCCGGTCGCCGGGGTCGATTTGGTGTCCGCCTGGCATTGGTGTTCACGTTCAGGTTCCTCTGTCGATCGCAAAGTGATAGCTACTACTGCCGCTGTAATTCCACGCGCCGGTTACGCGCGCGGCCTTCAACAGTCTTGTTGGTTTCCACCGGTGCGGCGGCGCCATAGCCGCTGGTGACCAGGCGGTCGGGAGCTATCGCATACCGTGTGACGAGCGCCGCCTTGACGGCCGCGGCCCGCTGGCTCGACAGCATCAGGTTGGCTGCGGCAGCCCCGACGCTGTCGGTATGGCCGCTGACACTGAGCTTCCATTCCGGATTCTTGCGCAGGACCCCCGCAATCTCGCGCAGCGTCGGCTCCGATTCCGGTTTGATGCGATCGCTGTTGAAATCAAAATAGATGCCGTAGATCCGCACCGGTTCGCGCTTGGCCAGCGCCTGCTCCATGGCAGTGGCGCCGCCCGGCGGCCGAGGCATATCTGCCCCACCCCTGGCGGGATCGGGCGGTGGCAACGTGATCTTGATCACCTGAAGATTCACATCGACTGGCCCGAGGCGGTAGGCCAGCGTGAGCGGATTTCCGGGCTGGTCCAGGTAATACAGGTGCGCCTCCTCGCCGCCGGTCATGGCGCACATTGCATGGATGGCGGGTAGTTCGACCGGCTGGTCATTCACCAGCACGGGAACCGCGATATCGACCGGCTCCACGCGATGCAGAGAGCAGGCGTGCATGGACCGACCGGCATAGGTCGATACCTCGGGCTGATTGAACCGGTTACCGGTCACCTGTGCGCCCAGTTGCAGGAAGGCGCTAGTGAATTCGGCGAGAAAGTGGAACTCCGTTTCCTTGCCGGCACGCAGTTCTTCGAGCGTAAGTGTCGAGGCACCGATGGCCGTCGTGCCCGGTATGTGCTCGCGCCGATCCGCGAAGGCGTATGCATAGCCCTTTGCAATACGCAGGTCGGTCATGTCGATGACGCGTTGGCCGGAGAAATGTTCCTTGGGGTCGTCGTACGGATTGCTTGCCCCGTGAATGGCGCTGTCGAGGAGGTGACCGTTTTTCACCGGTTTGCGCTCACCCTCGAGCGCATACGCCAGGGTAACCGCTGTCGCCGAGATATCGATGACGGATTTGATGCTCTCGTAGTCGCCGGTGGGCGAGGTGAAGGCCGTCACGACGACCAGATCCTTGACCAGGGGAATCACCATGGCCTGCTTATCAGCAGGAAACGGCGGCCACGCCGGCAGCGGCGCCGGCTGCGCCTTGTTCGCCTTGCCGCTTTGCACGGCACTCAGGCGCTCCGCCAGGCTGCCGGACGGGGCTTGCGCGCCTGCGCGGCCGCCGAGCGCCGTCATAAGCGCGAACGCCACGGTCGCGGCAACGCCACGGCACAGCGGGCACCTGCGGCCACGCAAGCGATGCGGTTTCATGGTGTAGACACCGGTCACCGATACCCGTGCGTCTACTTGCCCGAGCCGCTTCCCGATTCGAGAACACCCGAGAGCGCCGACCGTCCCGTGGCGTTCCTATCGGCGGCGATGGCTGGCGACTGGCCGGGACGTGCCAGCATCTGGCCACCGGGAGCGGCCACCGGCTTCTGGCGCGGTCCCGTGCCTTCGGGATGCGGCACCGGTCCTGCGGGTACGGCGACGGCTGGTGCGCCGCCCGCGGCGTGGGTATTGGTGACGATACTGTTCAGCCGACCTGACTCCAGGGGCGGCAGGGGCTGGGGATTGAGTCCGCTGCGCTGCAGACGCGGGTTGTCACCGGGCGTTGGCGCAACCGGTGGCAACGGCTGTGGATTGAGGTTGTTCCTGATCAAGCCCCCCGCCTGCTTGTCCTCGGCCGCAAGCGCGGCGCTGGCAGCGAGGCAAGTGGCGAGGAGCAAAACAAGAGGCTTGCGCATGACGGATTCCTTTACAAGTGTCGGGAGGCAAGGCCGGCGCGCGAAAAAGCGCACGAAAAGCCGCGTCCCTACCCACTAACACGAGAGTGCCGGCCAGAACCCGACACGCCGTTCAGGAATATTTTTTGCTGCCACCCCTGCCAGACCCAGACCGGCTAGCCAAATCCGCTCCGGTTGTCGCTGCCCCCAAGGGAAACGGGGGGAGCCGGGACCTCGCCGGCGGATCCGAATCTAGGACCGCGCAGGTGCGGCGTTCAGCGCGGGCACGCTAGCCGGCATCTGGCTGCGGCGCCGCAATTCGGCAATGCGCGCGTTGCCAGGGTCGGAGCTGGC
Source organism: uncultured Burkholderiales bacterium (assembly GCA_903871435.1). GTDB lineage: Bacteria > Pseudomonadota > Gammaproteobacteria > Burkholderiales > Burkholderiaceae_F > GJ-E10. Next base: position 2,568 of record CAIQGU010000528.1, read on the forward strand.
GCCAAGTTGCTCGACGGCATCGGCGTAGGCGGACTGCGCCCCGGCGCTATCGCCGCGCGCCGCCAGCACGGCGCCGAGGGTAGCCTGAGCCTCGCCGACCCAGACCGAGGCGGCCTTGTCGCCACGCAATTTCCGGCCCATCTCCAGGGCGAGGCGCGCCTCGGTGAGGGCCGGTTCGGATTGTTGCAATCCCAGCGCCGCCTCGGCCATGAGCCGGTGCGCCCGCGCCAACGATTGTGCCGGAGCACCCGGCAACTTCAGGACCTCGGCGAGTGTCGCCTGGGCTGCAGCAAACTGCCGAGAGTCGACATCCAGGGCAGCGCGGGTCAGCAAGCCAAATGCGGCGAGGTCAGGGTCGTTGGCGGCGCCTTTCGGGTCAGTCGCCGCAGCGGACTGAAAAAATTGCACCTGCGCCTCCTGGCCGCGACCCAAGCGCGACAGCACGAAGGCGCGATCCAGCATCGCGCGCTGACGGATGTAGGCGTCGGTAGGCGTTGCCAGCTTGAGTACCGCGTCGACGCCGGCCAGGGCGTCCTCGTAACGGCCCAGGTAGCTGAGGATCAGTGCGCGGGACATCAGTGGCGCAACGGGCAGGTGATGGTCGGGGAAATCGCCGGCGAGGATGGCGAGGTTCTCGTCCACCAGCGTGAGCGCGAGGCGCATGTCGCCACTGACAACGGCCGCCCGCAGGCGTGAATTGCGCACGCCGTTGCCCAGTTCCCCGCGCGCCCGCCCCAGGCCGTCGAGCTCCAGCAACACCTGCCCGTATGCGGCATCGGCCTTGGCAGGTTCGCCGTTGAGCAGTTGCGCGTTGGCCTCGAAGGTCAGCAGTTCAAGATGGGCCGAGGGGGAATGACGTGGCGCCGCTTCCCAGTAAACGAGTGCCTGGGAAGCGGCGCGCGCGGCAGCAGCCCCATCATTACGGAATCCGGCCAGTTGCGACAGATTGCCCAGACACCCGCTGGCGACACCGCGGGGCGTCGCCGGATCATCGGCAATGGCCTGCAGTTCTTCTTGTGCCTCCTTCATGTGTCCGAGTACCCCGCGCAGCAGGGCGCGATTGCAGGCCACGTCCTGGCGCAGCGCGATGTCGGGTGAACCCACCAGCAGCGTTCGGGCCTGGTCGTAATAGGCCAGCCCCTTGTCGAATCCGCCAAAGTCCGTCTGAAAGGTGCCAACCGTCTTGAGCACGGCCGCGCGCGCTTCGGGATTGGCGGCGAACTCGCGCGCGGAAAGTTCCTCGGCCCGCCCGATGAGCGAAGCCACGGAAACCGGTTGTCCCGTGCGGCCCGCTTCGAGCAAGAGGTCGGAAAGGAAATTGTCGACCGCCTCGCGGTGATCGGCGGCGGCCAGAGCGTGATCCCGCTCGATCTGGGCAATGCGGGCCTGCCAAATCGCCAGGCCAGCGCCCAACAGCAGGGCCACGACCGCCAGGGTGCCGCTCGTCACCACCAGGCGATTGCGGCCGACCATTTTGCGCAATTCATACCAGCGGGAAGGCCGGCGCGCCAACACGGGGTGGCCCGTACGGTAGCGCACCAGGTCGTCGGCAAATGCGGCTGCCGTGGCGTAGCGCGCCAGGGGTTCGCGCTGCAGCGCCTTGAGGCAGATCGCATCGATATCACCGCTCAGGTCGCGCCGGAGACGATCGCGAGTCGTGGCACGCCGCGCGGCGGCGTCGGCGCTCGCCGGGACACCGCTGGCCAGCGTAACGTCGGCGCGCAGGATGGCGTCCTCCAGCGCGCCGCGGGAGTCGCGATCGAGACGGTAGGGGCGTGCGCCGACGAGCAATTCATACAGGACGACGCCCAGTGCATAGATGTCCGTCGTAGTGGCAACGCCCTGGCCCGCGACCTGTTCGGGTGCCGCATAGGCGAGGGTCATCGCCACGCCACCCAGGCGCGTCAGATCGGCATGTTCCTCGGCCCCGCCATCGAGGAGTTTGGCGACGCCAAAATCGAGCAGTCGGACCTGCCCGTCGGCCGTTACCAGTATGTTCGACGGTTTTAGGTCGCGGTGTATCACCAGGCAACCGTGCGCGTACTGGACGGCGGCCAGCACCTGCAGGAAAAGGTCCACCCGTTGCCGCAGGTCGAGGCGATTTTCATCGCAAAACTGTGTCAGGTTGCTGCCTTCGACATATTCGAACGCCAGGTAGGCCTGCCCGTCGCTGGACACGCCGGCATCGTAGAGGCGGGCAATGTTCGGATGGGTCAGCCCGGCGACGATATCGCGTTCTCGCTCGAAACGCCGTGCGGCGTCGTGCGTTGGCAGTACACCCAACTGCAGCTTGAGTGCGACCCCGCGCTGCAGGCTGCCGTCGCTACGCTCGGCAAACCAGACGGTGCCCATCCCGCCGCGACCCAGCAGGCGCAACAATCGGTAGGGGCCGACCACGTCGCCTTCGAGCGCGCCGGCGTCGGCGGCAGCAAAATCGTTGTGGTCCACCACTTCCATCAGGGGCAGGGTATCGAACCAGGATGCCGACCGGGAACGGGCCGCTGAGCGGAGCATTTCGATGAGTTGCGGCGCCAAGCGCGCAGCCGGGCCCGTCAAGGCGCGTATCCATTCGTCGCGTTGCGGCTCCGGCAACTCGAGCATCTCATCGAGCATGCGCGACAGTTCTGACCAGTCGACCGGATCGATGTTCACAAGACCTCAGCTCAATGAAGCACAGAGAATGACCCGGGCCTTCTTGAAATCGCGCTCGACCGTGCGTTCGGCGATCCCCAGGACCTTGGCAATCTCCCCGGACGTGAAGCCCGCAAAAAAACGCATTTCGACCACGCTCGCCAATCGCTCGTCGAGTCGCGCGAGCGACTCGATGGCTTCCGCGATCTCGACTACCTTGTCCTCGGCGGCCAGGGCACCGCTTTCCAGCAGGTTCGTATCCATGGGAACCCGGTCGAGCGCACCACCGTGCCGGTCGGTCTGGCGCTTGCGGGCCAGGTCGACGATGATCGAGCGCATGGCGCGCGCCGCATAGGCGAAGAAATGCGCTCGATCCTCGATACGCACCTGTCCGGAATTGAGAAAGCGCAGAAAGCACTCGTGAACGAGCATGGTCGTGTCGAGGAGCGTCATCGGCTGCGTGCGCCGGAGCCGTGAACGGGCCAATCGGATGAGGTCGGGATACAGGATCTCGAATGCGCGGTCCACTGCGCGACGATCCCCGCCATGCAAGGCGGCAAACGCTTGAGTGAGTTCACTCATGACGGAACCGGATAGCGCATCGTAAAAAAATCCGCGGGCGGCGGATGCTCCGACGCCAGCGGAGTCCCTGCTCCGTTGCGGCGTCGTGGTTGAACCCCAGGACGCCAGGGTGAATCGAGCCTTGAGATGCGAGCTATGACGCCCGGGCGATTGCAATACCGGGAACCAGCGGCGCATGGGCGCGAGCCAGTTCCGATCCACGGTCGGGCGATTACCGTGTTTGCGTAGTTAGAGTAGCCGGGCGGCCAGACGCGGTCAACCAGAATGAAAATTCGCGCGGGAGGGCATGCTGCGCTGAAAGTACAATTTGCCTGGAGAGCCGCCGGCGTCCGTGAGAGGCCTTCGGTGCGCACAGCTCCTGAATTTAGGGCGCTGGGACCCCGTGCGTTCGAACTGGCTAATGGTGGGCGGTACAGGGTTCGAACCTGTGACCCCTGCCGTGTGAAGGCAGTGCTCTACCGCTGAGCTAACCGCCCGGGCACGCGAAGACGCGCATTTTAGCGCAGGTTTCGGAATTGCCTTTTGCACCGCCTGCGGCCCGCCGCGCCACGGCACGGATAGGCGTTCCGGCAGATTATTGCTAGCATGCTGCGCACCCTCCAACCGCCGGTCTTTTCCGGTGAAGGCGTGGGTGGCACATCCCGCCCGATCGCTCCCAGGCCCATGAATCCGGGTTCCAAGACCGTCGCGGGGTCAGGCGGAGTACCAGGAACTCCTGAAGCTGATGAAGTTTCCCAAATGATGGATAACTAGATCCATCGCGGCGACACGCTCACCATGTCCACCCGCAAAGACACCGCGGAATTTCTCCTTGAGCAGTTATCCGGCCTCGAGGAGGTTCGCGCCAAGCGGATGTTCGGGGAGTATGGGATCTACGTGGGCGACAGATTCGTTGCAGTGGTGTGCGACGACGATCTGTTCGTCAAACCGACGCAAGCGGGTCGCAATTATTTTTCCGGGTTCATCGAGCGGGCGCCGTTTCC
>CAIQGU010000529.1 GCA_903871435.1 uncultured Burkholderiales bacterium
GCGAAGCCGCCAATGCCTCGCAGCTGCGGCGTAACTTCAACGGTTCGCCGCTGCTGCGCGTTCCCGAGATGTTCTGGGACTACTGCCGCGACAACGTCCTGGTGATGGAGCGGATGGGCGGCATTCCCATCAGCCGCATCGACGATCTGCGCGCCGCCGGTGTGGACCTCAAGAAGCTGTCGCGCGACGGCGTGGAAATCTTCTTCACCCAGGTGTTTCGCGACGGCTTTTTCCACGCCGACATGCATCCGGGCAACATTGGCGTGGGCATTGAAGGCGCCGACCTGGGCCGCTACATCGCGCTCGACTTCGGCATCATGGGCACCCTCACCGACGTCGATCGTGATTACCTCGCCCGCAATTTCCTGGCCTTTTTCCGGCGCGACTACCGCCGCGTTGCGCAAACCCACGTCGAGTCGGGCTGGGTGCCGCGCGATACGCGGGTCGATGAGCTCGAAAGCGCCATCCGCGCCGTGTGCGAACCCATCTTCGACCGGCCGCTCAAGGACATTTCCTTCGGCCAGGTGCTGCTGCGCCTGTTCGCGGCATCGCGCCGCTTCAATGTCCAGATCCAGCCCCAGCTGGTGCTGCTGCAAAAGACTCTTCTCAACGTGGAGGGCCTGGGCCGGCAGCTCGACCCCGACCTCGATCTCTGGGTGACCGCCAAGCCGTTCCTCGAAGACTGGATGAAACGGCAGATCGGCTGGCGGGGTTTTCGCGACCGCATGATTGACGAGGCCATCCCCTGGAGCCAGTTCCTGCCGCGCATGCCCCGCCTGGTGCACGACGCGCTGGCGCGCGAAGACCAGACGCCCGCGCTGCTCAAGGAGCTGCACCGCCTGCGCCGTGCGCAGGAGCACCATACGCGCGTACTGGGCCTGGGCGTCGCGGCATTGCTTGCGGTCACCCTGATGCTGCTCTGGTATTTCTCCGGCTTGCCGCTTCCGTGAACCTCATTCCGACCAGGCTATCGCAATGAACATCGTCATACTCGCCGCAGGCCAGGGCAAGCGCATGCGCTCCACCCTGCCCAAGGTTCTGCAGCCCCTGGCTGGCCGCCCTCTGCTCGCCCATGTGATCGACACCGCACGCGCAACGGCGCACGCCTGTGGCCAGCCGGCGCGCATCATCGTGGTCATCGGCCATGGCGCGGACGCCGTGCGCTCGACTTTCGAAGCCGATACCGAACTGCAGTTCGTAGTGCAACACCCGCAGCGCGGCACTGGCCATGCCGTGCAGCAAGCCTTGCCGCTACTCGACCTTGCAGTGCCCACCCTGGTGCTGTACGGCGACGTGCCGCTGGTGCGAGCGTCCACCCTCACCGCGCTGGTCGATGCCGGCAAGGGACCGCCCCAGCCCCTAGAAGGCGTCCAGGGTGCGCTCGCCCTGCTGACCGTACAGGTGCCGGATCCCGCGGGCTATGGCCGCATCCTGCGTGATGCGGCCGGCAATGTGGTGGGTATCGTCGAAGAGCGCGACGCCACCGCGGCGCAACGAGCGATCGACGAGATCAACACCGGCATCCTGCTGGCGCCGACGCCGGCACTGGTCCGCTGGCTCTCTGGCCTCACCAGCAATAACGCCCAGGGCGAGTACTACCTCACGGATATCGTGGCCGCCGCCCGTGCCGAAGGCTGCCCCATCACCAGCAGCACCACGGCCGATGCTGATGAAACCCTGGGCGTGACCTCCAAGGCGCAGCTGGCCCAGCTGGAGCGCATCGCGCAGCGCCGCAGCGCCGATGCAC
>CAIQGU010000530.1 GCA_903871435.1 uncultured Burkholderiales bacterium
GGCATGCGGAGCCGCCAATCCAGCTTGCAGCAGCAAGCTCTCCCACGGATATTTGGGCGCGCTGACGCTTTGCTGGCGCCTGGATCCGTTCCCACGAACTGATGACCGTCATGAATTCATCGTGCTCGAGCTCCTTGACCAGCCGGTAGATCGTGACGAAGCGCTCGCCCAGAACTTCGGCCAATGCAGGAGCAGTGGACAGGTTCTGCAGCGCATCGGAGAGGCTGCGCGGCAGGTCGCGCTGGGCGTTGTAGGCGTTGCCACCCGACTCATCGGACGGTTCCACCTTTTCCTTCATGCCCAGGTAACCGCAGGCCAGCGTGACCGCCGTCGCCACGTAGGGATTGGCATCGGCACCCACCACGCGGTTCTCGACTCGGCGCGCTTCGGGCTTGGAGCGCGGCACGCGCAGACCCACGGTGCGATTGTCGCGGCCCCAGCGGATATTGATGGGTGCACTACTGTTGCGCACCAGGCGCCGGTAGGAGTTCACGTATGGTGCAAAAAACGCCATGGCCGCCGGCATGTATTTCTGCAAGCCACCGATGTAATGGCGGAAGGCGTCGGTGGGTGAGCCATCCGGGTTGGAAAAGATATTCTGGCCCGTTGCGCTGTCGACGATGCTCTGGTGGATATGCATGGCACTGCCCGGCTCATTGGACATGGGCTTGGCCATGAACGTCGCGTACATCTTGTGGCGCAGGGCCGCCTCGCGCAGCGTGCGCTTGAAGTAGAACACGCGGTCGGCCAGGTCCAGCGGGTCGCCATGCAGGAAATTGACTTCCATCTGGCCGGCGCCCATTTCATGGATGAGGGTGTCAACCTCGAGATCCATGATCTCGCACCATTTGTAGATGTCCTCGAACAGCGGGTCGAACTCGTTGACCGCATCGATGCTGTAGTGCTGGCGGCTGGTTTCCGCACGGCCGCTGCGGCCGATGGGCGCGCTCAGGGGGATGTCGGGGTCCGTGTTCTGGGCGATGAGATAGAACTCAAGCTCGGGCGCGACCACCGGTGACAGGCCGATGTCGGCGTAGAGCTGACGCACCTTGCGCAGCACCGAACGCGGCGCAAAGTCGACCAGGCTACCGTCGGCGAAATAGCAATCGTGAATGAGCTGTGCAGTGCGCGCCGGCTCCGGCACCCAGGGCACCAGGCAGGCCGTGGAGGGATCGGCCAGCAGTTCCATGTCGAGGTCGTTGTCCGAGATGATGCCGCCGTACTCCTCGGACTCGGGCGCTTCGCCCGTCACGGTCATGCCCAGCACCGATTCGGCCAGGCGCATGCCGCGGTCCTGCGTGAAGCGTGTGCGCGGGAGTATCTTGCCGCGCGCAACGCCGGTGAGGTCGGGCACCAGGCATTCGATTTCATCCACCTGGTTGTCGTCGAACCAGCGCTCAAGCTCGACATTGGAAAAGTTGTTGCGTATCGCCATATAGAGGCGCGGCAGGCCGTTAGGAACCGCGCATTTGTTGGAAAGTGGTGGCTACCGGCCCGCGGGAAATGCGCCGCGCAGGCGGGTTGGGCAGGGGTTTCTCATCAGGCCGCGCGGGACATCGGCACGGCGCCCGAGCGGCCGCGGCTGGCACGGAAGGCGCGGCAGGCCTCGCCAAAGGCGTGAAAGATGCGCACGGACAGCGGGTTATCCATGACTTTCCATTCCGGGTGCCACTGCAGCCCGAGGGAAAAACCCGGATGCGCGGCAACGCGTACCGCCTCGATGATGTGATCGGGCGAGACAGCCTCGGCCACGAGACCCGGTGCCAGCAGATCGATGCCCTGGCCGTGCAACGAATTGACGGTAAAGCGGGACTGACCGACGATGCCCATGAGGCGGCCCTCGGCCGTGACGTTTACCTCGTGAACGGGGCCGTACTGGTCCTCGAGTGCTTTTGTGGGGTCTTCGCGGTGATCGCGCTTGCCGGGCACCTCATGCACGGCCTGGTGCAGCGTGCCGCCCATGGCCACGTTGATTTCCTGCAGGCCCCGGCAGATGGCCAGCAGAGGGATGCCATGCTCCACCGCCATGCGCACCAGCGGCAGGGTGACGGAATCGCGTTCCGGGTCGAGCGGCAACGAGGGATCGTGCAGGTCCTGGCCAAAATGCGAGGGATGCACATTGGCGGGCGAACCCGTCAGCATGATGCCGTCGGCCATTTCGAGATAGGGTTGCAGTTCCCGCGCGCCACCGGTAGGCACCAGCAAGGGCAGGCAATCGGCAGCCAGGCGCACGGCGTCGGCGTACTTGCGTCCCAGGGCATGGTAGTAGTGACCACCGATAAGCCGGTTGTCACAGGGAATCATCACGAAGGGCAGGTTCATCGGCCCACTTGCAGCGGTCACGGTTGAAGCTCGCGGTAAAAGCGTGTTCATGCGGTTCTGGAAGGGACGTGCCGACCAATAGCCCCAGCCAGCGCCAAGGTCATAAGTCTGACGTAATCAGGAACGTCGTAACAGTACCACTTTCACCCTGATACCGTGCGGTGACACCCAAAAAGTGGCACCATCGGCTAATTATAAAGTGGCGCTGGACACAGGCCGGTCTGGCGCCAAGAATGCCGCCTGCCCGTGCCAAACCGAGTCAACCCGGCAGGCCCCACCCTATCGCCGCCCGCGCGGCCCGCCCACCAGGCTCACCCTCCATGCTCGCTTCCGAAGACCAGCTGACCCGCAATTCCTATTACGCCGCCACCGCGCCGGCCGGCCGGCAATATGACGCCCTCACGGGCGACACCGCCTGCGACGTCTGCATCGTGGGCGGTGGTCTGGCCGGGCTCTCGGCCGCGATCGATCTGCGGCGCGCGGGCCTGGACGTGGTCGTTTTGGAGGGCATGCAGGTGGGCTGGGGCGCATCGGGCCGCAATGGTGGCCAGGCGCTCAACGGCCTGGCCTGCGACATGTCGGTGATACGCGGCCAGCTGGGCGATGCCGCGGCCCGCACGATCTGGGACATGACGGTGGAGGCCGTGCAGCTGATCCACGAGCGGCGCAGCACCTTCGGGATCGACTGCCACTGGCAGGCGGGCTACCTTGCAGCCGCGATAGGACCCAAACGCGCGCGCGAACTGCAGGCCGCAACGGTCGACCTGGAAAAGACGTACGGTTACACGGGCATGGAGTTTTACGAGGGTGCCGCCGTGCAGGACTGGATCGCCAGCCCGCGCTACGCCGCCGTGGCCCACGATCCGCGCGGCGGCCACCTGCACCCCCTGCTCTACACCCACGGCCTGGCACGCGCGGCCGCCGGGCTGGGTGCGCGCATTTACGAACGCACGCGCGTGCTACGCCTCGAGCGCGGTGCTGCCCCGGTCCTGCACACCGAACAGGGCGCGGTGCGCTGCCGCCACGTGCTGCTGGCCGGCAATGTCTACCTCGAGGGCCTGGCCCCGCAACTGTCGGGGCGCATCATGCCGGTGGGCACCTTCATCGCCGCCAGTGCGCCGCTGGGCAAGGCGCGCGCCGATGCGCTCATTCCCAGCCGCTCGGCGGTTTGCGATACGCAGTTCGTTCTGGACTATTACCGGCTATCGGCCGACGATCGCATGCTCTTCGGTGGCCGCGTCAGCTACTCCACCCTGGTGCCGCGCGACCTGGCCGTCTCCATGGGCGAGCGCATGGTTGCGGTGTTCCCCGAGCTGGCGGGAGTGCCCGTCGAGTATTCCTGGGGCGGCTACGTCGACATCACCGTGAACCGCGCGCCCGACTTTGGCCGCATCGACCCCAACATCTATTACCTGCAGGGTTTCTCGGGCCACGGGCTGGCGCTCACGGGCCTGGCCGGGCGCCTGGCCGCCGAGGCCATACGCGGCAGCGCCGAGCGGTTTGACCTGTTCACACGCCTGCGGCACCGCAACTTCCCCGGGGGCCGTGCGCTGCGGACCCCGGCGCTGGTGCTGGCCATGGCGTGGTTTCGCCTGCGCGACATTCTGGGCTGACCGTTTGAGAGTCCGCGCCGTCATCGGCGGAAAAACGAAATTCCTGTAAGTTTTCGCCCATCGCTACGACAAACCGTTCCAGGCAAAATGCCTTGGTGCCGGGACCCGCAGCCAGAGTCCCTTACTTTGGAGCGAAACACATGACCACCTACAGCAAGTCACCGGAAAGGATTGCCCAACTCACGCCGGAGCAGTTCGAGGTAACGCAGCGCAATGGCACCGAACGCGCGGGCACCGGCGAGTACCTCGATAACCACGAGCCTGGCATCTATGTGGACATCGTTTCGGGTGAACCTTTGTTTGCATCGTCGGACAAGTTCGAGTCGGGCTGCGGCTGGCCAAGCTTCACCAAGCCCATCGTACCGGCGCACGTCAACGAACTGCGCGATGTCAGCTACGGCATGGTGCGCACGGAGGTCCGTTCGGCCCACGGAGACAGCCATCTGGGCCATGTGTTCCCCGACGGCCCACGCGACCGCGGCGGCCTGCGCTACTGCATCAATTCCGCGTCACTGCGCTTTGTTCATCGCGACGACATGGTCGCGGAGGGTTATGGCGATTTTCTGAACCAGGTAGAGGAGGTTTGACATGACGACGGAACGCGCAGTACTGGCGAAGGTGGCACAGCTGCCCTGGCCGACCTCGAACTCGACGTACGGGTCGGTGCCGGTCAGTCCCCACACGTCCACGTGGAGGTCGCGGAGGACGACGGCGGTCCCCGGCGACGGGGCGTAGATCGACAGGTACGTCCCCGATGTCACC
>CAIQGU010000531.1 GCA_903871435.1 uncultured Burkholderiales bacterium
CACCCCCTGCAGCCAGCTGCCCAGCGGCGAGCGCCAGTGCGTGGCCCTGGCACGGGCGCTTGCCAACCGCCCCGCCCTCTTGCTGCTCGACGATCTGCTGGCCCCCTTCGATGATGCCGATGCCGAACGCATCTTGCGTCTGCTCGACCCGTTCTCGGAGGCCGGGGTCACGATCGTCGCAACCCAGCGCTCGGCAGGCGCCGCTGCGCTGCCGGTGCCACCGCCGTGGCCGGCGCGTGCGCGTTTGCTGGGATTGCAGGACGGTAGATTGCAGGACGGAAAGGTTGACCGATGACCTTGATCGACAGCCGCGCGGCCGCCTTGCGCTCGGCACTGGCCCGTACCGTGGGTCAGCCCCTGCGCTTCTTTCCGCTGGTCCTGGCTGCGGCCGCCGTCATCGCGGCGGCGCTGCTGGGGGCAATTGGCGCCTGGCGGCTGCAACCGCTGGAAGCGCCGTCGTGGGCATACCCCCAGGCGCTCGTGCTGGCCGCCGGCGCCGAAGGCGAAGTTGACCTGGCCGCGCTTGGGCTGGCGCTGCGCAAGGTCGCTAACGTCTCAGCCGCAAATTTCGTTGGTCGGGATGCTGCGCTGGCGGACCTGGCCCAGCGCCCGGGACTGGCTAGCCTGGGCCTGCGTGAACTGCGCCCGAACCCGCTGCCCGATGCCTTTGTCGTCCGCTTTGCCGTGGATGCCGGGCCGGAGGCCGTTGAAGCCGCTGTAGCGCAACTGCGCAAGGTCCACGACGTCGAGAGCGTGCAGTTTCAGCCAGAGGCCTACCGGCGTACCTGGGCGTTGGCCCGGCTGGCGCGGCGCCTCATGCTGTTGGGGGCCGTGGTGCTTGCTGCAGCCGTCGTAATTGGGTTGAGCGCTCTTGCGGCTTTCCGCCTGCGCCCGGATCCGGACGAAATCCGGCTTCTCGATATGCTAGGCGCAGAGCCGGCAGCGGTCCGGCGCCCGTATATTTATGGCGGCGCGCTGTCATTGTTGCTGGCTGCAGCGTTGGCCGTGTGGATCACGGCGGGTGTTGCCGCCGGCCTGGATCCGCTCGTCGCCGACCTCGCACTGCAGTTTGGCCTGCACTGGGCGGCTGAGGCCATACCCGGCTGGTACGCCATCGCCTTTTGCACTGCAGCGGCCTTGCTGGGGGCCGCCCTTGCTTCGGTGGCCGTCCGCGTCGCAATTCGCGGCATCAGGACTAGCGATCGAAGCCCGTAAAAGTGTTGAATTATTTTTAAAAACAATCGACTGGGCTGCTTTTATGCCCCCGGGGCCGCGGGCATGAGCCCGAGCCCCGTGAAAGTGGATAGCCGAATCCTTTCCGGGCACCGGGGAACTTCCGCTTTTTGCCGCACTCAAACTAGCACTCTCGATACGCGAGTGCTAAAATTGACTTGTCGTCTGGATCTGCCGCAGCGCACCGCAAGTGGGTAGCTGCATAACGGGTTTGGAACAGGAGGACAAAATGGGTGCAAGCGAACTGACGCTGTTACCGGCTGGGGATGCGAAGTCCCCCATGTCGTTGCTGCCTGGCAGTCTTGGGAATTTTGACGCCTACGTCACGGCCGTCAACCGCATTCCCATGCTCCAGCCCGAAGAGGAAGACCGGCTCGCGCGGCAGTACCGCGACCGCGGCGACCTCGACTCGGCAGGGAAACTCGTCCTCTCCCACCTGCGCCTGGTGGTGTCCGTAGCGCGCAATTACCTGGGCTACGGCCTGCCGCATGCGGATCTCGTCCAGGAAGGCAATATCGGTCTGATGAAGGCTGTCAAGCGCTTCGACCCGGACCGCGGGGTGCGCCTCGTGTCCTTTGCGCTGCACTGGATCCGTGCCGAAATCCATGAATATGTCCTGCGTAACTGGCGCCTGGTGAAGGTTGCCACGACCAAGTCGCAG
>CAIQGU010000532.1 GCA_903871435.1 uncultured Burkholderiales bacterium
AGCATGCCGAGCAGCAGCAGCGCGAGCACGGCGAGGGCGCCCAAGGGATTGTGGCCGATGCCCTGCCAGTCACCGCGCAGGTAGCGGCGGATGGCAGCGGGTCCGCGCACGAAACCCGTGAACCGGGCGGTCGGCGCGCCGATCACCCCCCAGGTCAGGCGGAACGCCAGCAGGCCGGCGATCAGTTCGCCTGCCCGGCCGTGCCATTCGATCCAGGGGCCACCCACTTCACCGGTCACCAGAGCGGCGGCGGTCGCCACCGCCAGGAGCCAGTGGAAGATGCGCAGGGCGGGATCCCACACCTGCACCGCTACCGGCGCAGCGGTGTGCCGCGCCGGGCTGGGCGCGGTGCTGGTTTCGACGTCGAAGCGCTGCTCGGCGTCATCGCGACGCAGGGCATTACTGGAACTGTTCATTGCCCACCAGGCCGACCTTGCGCAGACCCTTGCGCTGGATGGCGGCCATCACCGAGGCGACTGCGCGATAGTGCGCGTGGCCGTTGGCGCGCAAATGGAATTCGGGCGCCACCGATTCGGCGGCTGCCGCCTTGAGGCGCACGTCGAGTGCCGGTGCGTCTGCCAGCAACTCGCCATTCCACAGAACCTGGCCGGTCGCCCCGATATCCACCGTCACCACTTCCGGCGGCGCCTCGGGCTTGGCCGGTTGCGCCTTGGGAAGATTGAGATCGACCGAGTGCAGCTGGATCGGGATGGTGATGATCAGCATGATCAGCAGCACCAGCATCACATCGATCAGCGGCGTGGTGTTGATGTCGGCCAGCGGTTCATCTCCGCCGGATCCGCCATCGGCAACGTGCATTCCCATCGCGGGTACTCCTCGAAGACTTGGCTTACTGGGGGGCGGGCGGTTCGGTGATGAAGCCCAGCTTGCGGATGCCGGCGCGCTGGGCCGCGAACACCACCCGGCCGACGGCCGAGTAGTCGGCCTCGCCGTCGCCGCGGATCTGCAGCACCGGCTGCGGATCCGTCGCTGCGGCCTGGTGCAGGCGGCTCGCCAGTTCGGCCGGATCCTTGAGCATCAGTTCGTTCCACCAGGCATTGCCGCTGCGATCCACCGACAGGGTCACATCCTCTCGCTTGGTCTCGCGAGGCTGATTGCGTTCCTTGGGCAGATCCACGCGCACGGTGTGGGTCACCACCGGGATGGTGATCAGGAAGATGATCAGCAGCACCAGCATCACGTCCACCAGGGGCGTGGTGTTGATGGCCGACATCACCTCCTCGTGGTCGCCGGCGAGCGAGAATGCCATCTCAGGCCGCCGCCAGGGCCGGTTGCCGCACCTGCGCCGGCGTGGTTTCGGCGGCGCGTGCCACTTCGGCGGTCAGGCTTGCCGCGCCACCCAGCAGCACTTCGTGCAGGTCGGCGCTGAAGGTGCGGACCTCTTCCAGCACCGCCTTGTTGCGGCGGACCAGCCAGTTGTAGCCCAGCACCGCCGGCACCGCCACCGCCAGGCCGATGGCGGTCATGATCAGCGCCTCGCCCACCGGGCCTGCCACCTTGTCGATCGAGGCCTGGCCTGCAATCCCAATGGCGGTAAGGGCGTGGTAGATCCCCCACACAGTGCCGAACAGGCCGATGAACGGGGCGGTGGAACCCACCGTCGCGAGGAAGCTCAAGCCACCCTGCAGGCGCGCCTGCACCTTGTCGATGGCGCGCTGGATCGCATCGGCGGTGAAGGTGTGCAGATCGACCTGGGCTGCCACCGCCGGATGACGTCCCAGGGCCTCGAGACCGCGGCGCGCAATCAGGCGATAGGGGCTGCCGGCGTCGAGCGTGGCCACCGCCTCGTTCAGCGAACCGTGTTCCCACAGCTCATGCGCATGGCGGCCATCACGGACCAGCTTACGTTGCGCGAGCAGGCGGGTCACGATCAGGTACCAGCTGCCCAGCGACATCAGCACCAGGATCAGCAGGGTGCCGCGCGCCACGATGTCGCCGCTGGCCCACAGGGCATCGAGGCCATAGGGGTTTTCGACCGCAACGATCCGGCTAGCCTCGATGGCGGACGCGGCGCCGGCCGGCAGGATTGCAGCACCTGCCAGCAGGAGGCGGGGGAGATGAACGGAACCGGCAGGACGGAAGGGCTGGTTGGAGTGAAGCAGGATAAGGAAAACGTCTATATCTTCTACGAGAACCGCGCTTACCGTTGGGAAATAGATGGACTTTCCAGGGTTTTAAATCA